>CAIWLA010000221.1 GCA_903913345.1 uncultured Magnetococcales bacterium
CGCCTCCGGGCCGACAAACTCCAAACCGGGCCGGCCATGAAAATAGCCATTGCAAAAGGGTTCACCGCCATGCAATTCCAGCAGACGCGCCAGGGCCTCGCCGCCCGTGATGCGCTGGTCCAGACACTGTTTCCAGATCGCCACACTCTCCACCATGTGCTGGCTGTGTGGTGAAAGACGGAGTATGTCCACCCCCATCCGGCGCAGATGGGGCACATCCTGAATCAGGTTGAACATCCGCGCCGACAGGGTCTGAGTGCCGTTAATATTCAAAAAGGGGGTCAGCTCCTGGGTGCGCATCACCATGCCGGCGGGAAAGTCGCCGCATTTGAACTGGCAATTGCTCTTGGAGAGTTGAAAGGCTCGTGCGGTATAGCAACGGGCGGAAAAGGTCAACGGCAGGTGGCCAAAGGCAAAGACCTCCACCTGTGGACGCTCTGGACCGCCGCCGGCGAGAATTTCGGTCATGGTGGTGTGGGCCAGTTCCACCGGCAGGACCACCCGTTGGACTCCCACGCGCGCCAAAAAGGCGACGGTCTCCGCATTATAGGTGTTGATGTGCGGGCCGGCCACCAAAGGCTGCCCTTCCCCCACCCCCATGCCGCCCATGTCGTTCACCTCCAGCCAGACCCCCTGTCGGGTGGCCTCGGCGGCGATGTCACGCAGGGTGTCCTGTTCCTCCTCGCTCATCACGAGGCCCAGGGTGGAAAAGACCACCTCCTTGCCCGATGGTCGCAACGCGGTGGCCAATTCGCCCAATTCGGCGGCGGTCAGATGGTGGCGTTTGGAACAGACCACCTCACCGATGTAGAGAATATCCGCATCGGTCTCGAAGGCCATGCGCTGATAAAACTGTCGAACGGCCTTTTTGCCCCACTCAAACAGGCATGGCCCAATGGCGATTTTCATGACTGCCCACTCTCCTGATGGCGATCAAACACAACGGGGGGCGTGCAGACCACCCCAGGGATCGATATAAAGTGTGGTGCGGAAGGCGCAGGATGCCCCCGCACCTACTGCCAACCTTTCTGGTAGGTGCCCAGGGTATGCGTCGATCCTTCAGAGGTGGCGTTGAGGGTGCGCATCCATTTGCCCTTGGGCCGAAATGAGGGCGGATCGGCATAGTAGGCATCCACCGCCTGGCGCAACACCTGGGTCGCCGTGGCCACATAGGATTTGGTGCGCTGCCGTCCCTCAATTTTCAGGGAGGTGACACCCGCTTCGATCACCTCGGCCAGTATATCGAGAATGTTCAGGGAACCGGGTTCTTCCATGACATGATACACCTGCTCGTTGGCGACAAAACGGCCCTTGCAGAGGGTGGGATAGGCGGCCTCCTCCCCCTTTTCATACTCGGCAATCAGGACGCCGCCCAGGCGGGTCTGCAACATGTCGCCCTGGTTTTCGAAACGAACCGCCCGCGCCGGGGAACAGACTCCTTCGATGTTGGGCGAAACACCCGTGACATAAGAGGAGAGAAAACAGCGTCCCTCGGCCATGACGCACAACCCACCGAAAGCAAACACTTCCAATTCTACAGTAGTTTGCGCCCGCAATTGGCGGATTTCCTGCACAGTCAACACCCGGGGCAGGATCACCCGCACGCAATGAAAATGCCGCTGATAGAATCGGATCGCCTCCGCGTTACTGGCAGACGCCTGCACCGACAAGTGAATGGGCAGATGGGGATAGCGGTTATGACAATACTCCAGCAGGGCAATATTGGCAAGAATAATGGCATCC
>CAIWLA010000222.1 GCA_903913345.1 uncultured Magnetococcales bacterium
GCGCCGTCGGTCACCCATGCACCGTCTGGTACGCATATGCCCTCGGTGACACAGCTTCCTTCCGATGAGGATCACGACAAAGAAGGCAAAGCAGAGTCTGCGCATCAACGGGCTGATCTGGCGGATCAACAGTCGGCCCAGGCAGAGGCCGCCGATGCGGCTGCGCATCATCAGGCGACGTTGGCGGATCAACAGTCGGCCCAGGCAGAAGCAGCCGATGCGGCCGCGCATCAACGGGCTGATCTGGCGGATCAACAGTCGGCCCAGGCGGAAGCGACCGATACGGCTGCGCATCATCAGGCGACGTTGGCGGATCAGCAGTCGGCCAAGGCGGAAGCGGCCGATACGGCTGCGCATCAGCAAGCGACGTTGGCGGATCAGCAGTCGGCCAAGGCGGAAGCGGCCGATGCGACCGCGCATCAGCAGGCAACGTTGGCGGATCAGCAGTCGGCCAAGGCGGAAGCGGCCGATACGGCTGCGCATCAGCAGGTGACAGTGGCGGATCAGCAGTCGGCCCAGGCAGAGGTTGCTGCCATATCCGCGCATCAACAGGCTGCAATGGCCGATCAGAACGCCATGCGGGCAGATACGGCAGCGACCGTTGCGCATCAGCAGGCCCAACTGGCCGATCAAAGTGCCGCGCAGGCGGATGCAGCGGCCCAGGCGGCACACGCCCAGGCGGCAGCGGCCCATAATGCAGTGAGCCAGGCGGATGCCAATCTGGCCAATGCCCAGAAACATTTTGACGATGTCAACAGCGAAAAAGAGCCGAAAGGTCAGGCCATTGGATGGCATGCCAAACACGATCAGGATCTGCAAACAGCCCAGGCCACTCTGGATACCACCAAGAGCCAAAGTCAGGCCGCACATGCCCAGGCGGACTTGGCCGACAGTGCCGCGAGTAAGGCCGATGCGGCGGCGAGTGTGGCTCATGCCCAGGCCATCACGGTCCATGGTGTGGCGAATCAGGCCGATACGGCCTCCATGGCGGCACACGCCCAGGCGGCTGTGGCCCATGGGGCAGCGGATCAGGCGGATGCGGCGGTGAGTCAGGCCCATGCCCATGCGGCAGCGGCCCATGGGGCAGCGGATCAGGCGGATGCGGCGGTGAGTCAGGCCCATCTCCATGCAACGGCAGCCCATGGGGCAGCGGATCAGGCGGATGCGGCGGTCAGTGATGCCCACGCCCATGCAACAGCGGCCCATGGAGCAGCAGACCAGGCCGATGCAGCAATGAGTGATGCGCATACCCATGCAACGGCGGCCCATGCGGCCGCGGATCAGGCGGACGCGGCGGTCAATCAGGCCCATGTCCAGGCAACGGCGGCCCATACGGTGGCGGATCAGGCGGACGCGGCGATGAATCAGGCTCATGCCCAGTCGGCGGCGGCCCATACGGTGGCGGATCAGGCGGACTCGGCGGTCAATCAGGCCCATGTCCAGTCGGCGGCGGCCCATGGGGCAGCGGACCAGGCCGATGCGGCGATGAATCAGGCCCATGCCCAGTCGGCGGCGGCCCATGGGGCAGCGGACCAGGCCGATGCGGCGGCGAGTGTGGCTCATACGGAAGGGGCGGCAGTCGTTCATACGGTTGGTGAGACGATGGCCCCGCATGGACCGGATGTGACCCACGGACCGGATGTCACCCACGGACCGGATGTGACCCACGGACCGGGTGCATCGGACGTAATCCACGGACCGGACGCAACCCATGGATCGGATATATCGGGCACGGTGCACACATCGAATGATGTGATCTCCACGCCGGAACCGACCCATACGCCGGAACCGACCCATACGCCGGAACCGACCCATGCCCCGGATGCGCATGGTGCATCGGGTGACGGTCACTCCGTGGCTGGGGTTGGCGATGATCACAGCACACCGAGTGGTGGTGTCGATCACGGTGCGGCGGTGAGTGGCGTTGGCCATGACACGTCTGGGGCGGATCTCCACGGCACTTCAGTCGGCGATCCGTCTGTGGGTGGAGTCGGTGGCGATGGCTTTTTTGGAACCAGTGGTCATGATCTCACGCAGGATGGAGCCAATCATGACCTCTTTATCTTCGGTGCCAAAACGACGGGGGTCGGTGATGCGGTGATGGGTGGTGGCACCGACCACAAATGGACCGACGCGATTGATATGACGGATGCCCATGGCGGGGTGGGTGCGGTGCAAGGGCACAACAGTGGCGACGGTTGGACCTTGACCGTGGATGGCGACGCCAAGGCCAGCCACGAACATCAGAGCGTCTTTGCCCTCGATCAACATCAGGACGCCTCTGGGCATGATGCCACGGCCCATGTCGCCCTGGACACGACGGGTCATGACAACAACTTCCACCACATCGATCGTATCGAGTGGTAGATGAGCAGAACAACTGGCCACCCGATGCAACGATCGGGTGGCCAGTCCACACCGGTCTCCCATTGTCAGACAAGGCACTCAACCCGGAACCCTTCGCCCGCCATGGCCATCCCACCTTGTGTGGGATCTCTCCCTTCAGGAGGGCATTATGTTCAAACCGATTGATTTTGTTGTTGTCTTTTTGCTGTCCTTTCTGGTGCTGTTTCCCACATCATGCGCCCATGCCTTCTCGTTGCCATTGCATTCGAGTCGTGGCGACTATTCCTTTCCGGTGGATGGCCCCTTTTTCAATCTGGAGATGCATCTGACCTGGCGGGAGGTGGCCCAGCCGCCGCCCGGATTGGGCTATTATGCCATGTTTGCCTTTTACTTTCAGAACAAAGCGGTTGGATATACCGGCTTGCAGTGGGACAATGATGGCAAGAAGGCCATCTTCAGTATCTGGGATGCGTCGAAAGAAACGGTCGGTTCGGTCCCAGAGGGGGCCTGCCAACGCTTTGGTCATGAGGGGAGCGGGGCACAGTGCATTGTCCCGTATCCCTGGGAGAAGGGCCGAGAGTATCTGCTGCGGGTGAAGGTGTTGGACCGGACAGCGGGTGGGGAGCGGTGGCAGAGTGTGATACAGGATTTGACGACTGGACGGGAGACGGTGACGGGTGTCATCACCGTGAAAGACAGTCCGGGGTATATCGGTTATGGACGGTTGACCGGCAAAGGGGTCAGTGTGTTGGAGTATTATGGCCATGCCCGAATGGACGATTGCCAGGCATTGCCCGTGGTGGTACTGGGTTGGCGAGGTCCGTTTGCGGATGAACGGCGACTGCGGGCCAAGGCGGTCCATCTCTCCTATTCTGCCCAGTCTGCCTGTACCAACAGCAATCTGGTCAGTCCAGGGATGGGCCAGGTGGAGCAGCAGGCCGGTGGCCGGACGCAACGTTTGACACCGGACCAGTGGGTTCGCTGGCCGCAGATCCAGACCCCAGAGCCATAAAATCCAGACCAGATCAACCCCTGTTCCTCTCATTTTTTCCAATCTTTTTTCACTATTGCGGGTCCAGGGGGATCATCCCCCTGGTGGGGTCCAGGGGCAACGCCCCTGGTGGGGGTTTGGGGCAGAGCACCACTGTGGACGCAACGATCATCCAGACCAGTTCAGGCGTTCGTCAACCCGCTTGTTGAGTCGATTCGCCCAGCATGTTCATCAGTTGTTCCCGTGGCATGACCGGCAGGGATCCGACGACCAGGGCCTCTTCGACGCTGGAGGTGCGTCGCATGCCCACCAGAGCGGTGCCGACGCCCGGCGTACTGTAGGCACCACGCAACGCGGCGGTCCGTTCGGTCAATCCAGAGGAGATGAGACGAATCTGTTCAGGAACGGCAGCCCCTTGCAGCACGCTGGCACTGGTGAACGCATACAGTCCCAGTGCCGCAATGGCCTCCAGGGCGGGTACTCTCCTGTTGTCAAGCGATTGGGTTGGTCGGGTCAGGGGGTGATGATCCCGCATGTTGAACGGCATTTGGATGGCACCCAGATGGTGTTTGGGTATCTGCAACCGGGCGGCCGCCTCACGGGCCGTGGCCACCACCCGTTCCAGAGAGAGGTGCCGTGGATCTTCGGCTCCCACCCGCAAACCGTTCCATGTGGCCAGTCCATAGCGGGCGATCTTGCCCGCCATGACCGCCTGCTCCAGGATCACGAAGGTCTCCAGCAGGCGGGCATAAAAGCCCTCCTGGCCCAGATGGGGTATTTCATCTTCTGGATTGTGCAGATAATAGAGGTCAATGGTGGCCAGACCGAGATTGGCGAGGCTTTGGTCGATCTGATGCGCGATAAAACGCGGCTGAATGCTGTGCCGCCGATCCATTTCGTCGGCCTCGATCAGACCCGGTGCCAGGTAGCTCTCCCGAAGGTAGCTCTCGGCGTTGCGGTTGTCCCCGGCATCATGGGTGATATAGCCCCCTTTGCTGGCGATATACAGGGTTCCACGGGAAAAGCCCAAGGCAACGAGTTGCCGCACCGCAGTTCCAACGCAGCGTTCCGCCTTCATGTTTCGATAGTTGATGGCCGTATCGAACACATTGATGCCGCGACTGGCCGCGTGCATCAGGGTGCCCATGTAACGCTGGTCGGTTTCGGACGACAGATCACCCATCCAGGTGCCGATGCCGATGCGACTGATCGTTCCTTCGCCCAGCGGATTGAAAAAGCCTTCCAGGGGCACGGCACCGCCCTTTTGGCGCAGGATGCGCCCTTTCCAGCGGTTGCTCGCGCCCTTCTCCATGCGCCCTGGTATGGGCAGGGCATCGGTGGCCACCAGAGGGATGGGCGGGGGGGGTATCGTTACCCCGGTGATCGCGGGGGCCAAGGTCGCCCGGTGTTGTCGGAGGCGTTGCAGATGCCGCGCCAGGGCGATTTCCGGGATGCGGGTGTGATACCAGGTGCGCAGATGCGGGCGCGCATTGGCCTCCAGCAGCAGGGGCAGCCACTGTTCTGCCGGTGTCGGCTTCCAACCCGTGGTCTTCAATTTGGCATTGTCGGGCAGCGTCCAGGCCGCGCCCGTTCCATACACCGGCGAATAGTCAATACCAGCCTGCTCCAGAACCGCCTGTGGTACATGCACCATATCGGGATCGGTTCCGGCCGCTGCGGCCAGGGCACGGACCAGACGTTCGTTGGTCCAGAATTCGTCGCCCGTGACGTTGTAAGCCTGGTTGCTGGCCTCTGGCAGACCCATGACATGGGTAACGGCACGCGCCAGATCATTGACCAGGAGCAATTTGAAAACCACCTCGTCCCGGCTGCTCAACAGGATGGGGCCACCATCCAGCACCCTGGAGACCCAAAAATGGCTCCTGCCCGACTCCTCAAACCAGTGGATGGTGCGCGAGGCCGGCGCGCCGTTCAAATTGTCCCGGGGACCGCTGACCATGCAGGGGCGCAACACGGTCCAGGGGAGGCCCGAACGCTGCAAAACCGCCTCGCAGGAACGTTTGCCATAGTTGTAGCGGGCCGATGGGGTCAACCCGGTCAGGTCATAATCGCGAATGTCCACCTGATCTTCGGTGTATCCACGCGGAAAATGGCTTGGATAGAGATCCGTGGTGCTGGTGAGCAGATAGCGACCGACACGGCCATTCAAGGCGGCCATCAACCGTTCCACCTGTCGCGGTTCGTAGGCAATGTTGTCCACGACACAATCAAACGATTCACCCGCAAACAATGGGCCGAGGGCCTCTTCATCGTTGCGGTTGACCCGCAACCAGCGCAGGTGAGGCCGGGCCTCGTCCGGGGGGGGGTCCAGGGAGAGCACGGTGAGAGCATGTCCGGCGCGCAACAGATGCCACAAAATTTCCGCGCCGACAAACCGGTTGCCGCCAATCAACAACGTTTTCATTGGTCGGCCTCCAGATAGGGCAGGGAAAACGGACTGGGCAACAGGGCGTCCCAATAGAGATCGAGGGGGATGGCGGGTCCGACCCGTGCATCCAGGTTGCGAAAGGGCACCCAGCGTTGCAGACGCAGCAGGGCCTCGTTCAGAACCGTGCGATTGGGTGCCACGGCGGGCAATTCATGCCAGTGCACCCCATCGGCGATACCCGGTGGTCGTCGTCGCACGAAGAGGTTGCCATGGGTTGTCAGGGCCAGGGCCTGGGTCAAGGGCCACGACACATCCACCGCGCCGGTCAAATCCACCGCCAGCGTGGGGGCCGCCCGTTCACCGCTGCGGCATTGGTCCAGCACGGTTTCGACCGCCTGCACCGGAAACTCTGGATGGTCCCAACTCCGTCGATCCACATGGACCACGGGTCGTCCCGCATCCTGGGCCAGCCAGGCGACCAGGGCCGCATCGACGGTGCGCCCGGCGATCCAGACCGGTCCGGTGTCCCGGGCCAACGGCTCGGAGAGGCTGGCGATGAGAGTGCCCAGCGGGTCGGCGAGCAGTGCCACCATCCCGATGGAGGCGGGTACGGGCAATAGATGAGAAGGGGGTGTGGAACAGATGCCCCAGCCATAGCCATCGACCGCAATGCCCAACACGGCGTGTGCCCCCCCGCGACAGAACGGACAGTCGGAGTCGCCGCAGGGCAGCATGGAGACCGGAATGGCCAACATGCCCACTGGCAGGGGGTGCAATCCGGGGTTCAACACCTCCAGCAGGGCGTTATGGCCGATGGCGCGATGGCCGTATTGGAGATATTCACCCCGCAGAAAACGTTCCTCCGGTGCCGAGAGGGTCAAGGCGCGAACCTTGACCACCGGCGCGGGAAAGGTCTGCACCTGTGCCATCCGTTCCAGGGTGAGGCTGGCCGGTTGTCCGGCCCAACCGCGCAACGACCATTGCCGTGTGGTGTGCCGGGGCAATGGGAACGATGATCGGGCGGGCTGGTAGAGATGTGGGACCTCGGCTTCGCTCTCTTCCAGTGCCCGTCGTTCCCGTGTGATCCGGTTCTGATCATAAGGTCGGCGTTGCTGGGCGCACTGCCGCGCGCGGGTGGTAACGAGTTCCAGTGGATTGTCTGCCCGCCAACCCAGTGTGTGGAGCAGAGGCGATGGCTCGATAAAGGTGGAGGATCCCAGTTCACCCAAAGGCATCATCAGGTTGGCCGCCCGCCAGCGGCTCAAGGGGAGATAACCAAAACGCAACGGCAGGTTCAAACCATCGCGCACCATGGCGGCGTGTCCCCAATAGCTCAGGGTGGCCTGGTTGGCGACGTTCAATACCTGCCCATGGGTTGCGGAGGTCTCGGCAACGGCCAGAATGGCCCGTACCAGATCGTTTGGCGAGAGATGGCGGTAACTGGGCAGATCGCCTTCGGGCAGGACCACCACACCACCGTTCACCACCCGGTCGGTCAACCAGCGTGTCACATCCACATCGCGGGTGTCGTCGCCTTCGAGCAGTGCCGGACGCAGGATGGTAAACGGAAAACGGTCATGGGCCAGCAGGCGCAACGTCCGTTCGACAGATCGGGCGGCCAAGGTGGCGGGGGAGAGGGAGGCCGAGAGATCCAGGGTGGTATCGGCATCCTCTTCACGCCATGGCCGGAGATGCGCACTGGACGAATAGACCTGATGGCTGGATACCAGCACATATTGGCCGATCGTGCCGTTCAGGGCGGAGACCGCCGCACGAAGATGGGTGGTCGATCGTGAGAAGTTGTCCACCACCAGACGACAGGAGGGGGCCGTATCGGGTGCAACCAGCCGATATCCGGCCTCGACCAGTGCCTGCTCGACCAGGAGGCCAAAGGGATCTTTTGAACCAAGATAACAGGCCGTCCGTTCCGTGGTGGGTGATCGGGTCGTTTTGCGGGGCAAGGGTATCCATCCTGTTTTCTGGTCGGTTTTTGTCTGCGGTTGGCTGGCCCGTTGAGCAGACCCGGCCTTGAGTATCGCCGACTTTGACACGCCCTGTCAATGGCCATTTCGTTTTCGAACGGCCAGCAAATATTGGGAATTAGTGCCTGACAGAAAAAGCCGATTTTCCCCAAACCCCCGATCCAAAAACACACCAAGTGATAAAAAATTCAGTGTAAAACATATTCGAAAGTTAAAAAATAAAGCGAGCAATACC
>CAIWLA010000223.1 GCA_903913345.1 uncultured Magnetococcales bacterium
ATGACCAAACGGATGGAGCAGATTGCCACCGAAAACGCCACCCTGGATCGGTTGGGTTTCAAGGGGAGCGACCATATCACCCAATTGATGGAAAGCTACCACGCCGCCTTCCAGGCCATCGTCGACGCCTGGAAAACAAAGGGGCTGAACCAGGATTCGGGATTGCAGGGGCAATTCCGCCAGGCGGCCCACACCCTCGAAAAGGCCATCGAGCCTTTTCAAACCGCCCCCATGACCATCACCTTTTTGCAACTGCGCCAGCATGAGACACCCTATTTCCATGAGAAAGGGGATCCCTCCCCCGAACCCATCAAAATCCTGGCGGCCCGGTTCCGTTCCGAGGTGGAGAGCACCGGCATGGATCCGGCACACAAAAGGCGTTTGCTGGACCAGATGGATCAATATGAACCAGCCCTGCTGAACGCCCTGGCACAGGAGACCCCGGAGATGGAACCGGTCCGTCTGCTGGCCACGACACTTGAAGCCGAACTGAAAAACCATTACATGTACAATATCATGGAAGATTATCTGACCATGCGGCGGCATGAAAAGGATTATCTGTTGCGCCTCGACCAGCGGTATGTGACACAACTGGATCAGCACATTCAGCGCATTGTCGACCATATTGACCATGCGGCCATCGCGGAGGCAGACAAAATCGCGTTGAAACATATCCTGGCCGGGTATGACGAGTCGTTTCACCAATTGGTTGAGCAAAACCGGATCATTGAAGCACGCACCACCCGGATGCACGAGGCCACCCATCGCATGGAAGAGGAGGTGGAACAACTGCTGTTGCGCGCCCGGAACGACATGGCCATGACCGGGCAACGGGTGAATGACCAGGCCGAAGAGAGCCTCCGTTTTGGCCTGGCCCAGGTCATCTTTTTGCTGTTGGGCATTTTTGCGGTCTATCGCCTGCTCCGGTGGCCATCCCGTACCGACGAGCCATCCCCCTCACCGCAACCGGGGCGGTCTGGTGGCACCCCTTTTGCCGGCATGACGCACCGGTTTGACTCCCTGGACATGCAGCAAAAATTATTGCTGCTGCTGTTGTTTCCCGTATTGGGCATCCTCTTTCTTTCCCTCTCCAAAATGGTGGAAAAGACGGACATCGTCCATGAAATGGAACGTTTGCAGCACCTGGCCCAGTTGGCCACCCAGTCGCTGGATGTGGTGCGGGCTGGTCAGCGGGAGCAGATATTGGCCGTGGACTTTGTCGCCAGCGGGGACACCCACTTTGGCGACCTGCTCACCCGGCAAAGGGAGGCCACCCGACAAAAGATGGCCGCCCTGCGGCAGAGTCTGAACGCCTTCCCGCCCCAGGAGGGCGCGATCGGGGATACTGCCGTCCACTTGTCTGCCATCCTGAGCGGGATGGAGGGGATCATTCCGGTGCAGGAGGCCGTCCGTTCCCAAGAGGTCTCGTTGCCGGAAGTTCTTGATCCCTACGCCAAACTGGAGCAGGCGATCTCTGATCTGATCGATCATCTCGTCAATTTGAGTCCCGATGCCGATGTCGACGCCCTGGGGCTGGCGTTGCGGAATGGATTGGACAGTACCGCCAGGCTGGGGGTCGAACAGGCGATCGCGAGCCAGATGTTGGAAAAAAACGAGATGAGCCATGACGCCTTCGAACTGTTCAACCGGGCCATGATGGAGCAAAAGCTCTTTCAGAAACAGTTTCTGGCCGTTGCTCAACAAGCGGTGAAGAATGATTTCCGGAAAAAGCTCTCCCTGCCCATCGTCTCCGGGATGCACAAAATTCTGGAAATTCTTTATAAAAAGGGGGGCGTCCATTCCAAATCGGCCTTGTTGACCACTCTGTACCGGGATATTGGTCACGAGGGCCACCTGCACGAGATCAAACCCTGGGTTATACAGGAGCTGGTGGAGACCCTGACCACCTATGGGGCCGTCGAAAATCTCTCGCTCGACGAGAGGGAGAGTCTGGCACGCATTCGGACGGTCGTGAACCGGTATTATGAGGCCATCCATCAGGCGGGCAAGATGCGGGATGCGGGCCTGACGGAGGCGGAGATCGCCAAAGCCATCGTGGTGGATGAGGAACCCGTGGCCAAGGCATTGGGACAACTGGCCCAGTCCGTTTTGAAAATCAATATCGGGGTAGACCCCCTGCACTGGTTGCAGATGGCGGACCAAAGCCTGCAACAGATGAACGCAATCGTGGACCAGAGTGCCACCCTGTTTCTGGACAAGATTCAGGCGATGCAGCGCGAGGCCCGCCAGACCCTGTTCCTGACCCTGCTCCTGACCCTGGCCAATCTGCTGCTGGGCCTTGGTATCGTCTGGTTTGCCTCCCGGAATATTGTCGGACGGATCAAACAGTTGGCCACGGTGGCCAACGGCGTCTCCAAGGGGGATTGGTCCATCCGTATCCACGATCTGGGCCAGGATGAGCTGGGCAGGTTGGGCGACACATTCAACCATATGGCGGAGCGGGTCGGCATGCTGGATCAGATGAAAAGTAATTTTCTCGCCAACATGAGCCACGAGATCCGCACCCCCATGAATGCCATCATCGGCATGAGTCATCTGGCGTTGCGCACCAACCTGAACGAAAAACAGGCAGATTATTTAGCCAAAATTCAGACAGCGGCGCAATCCCTGCTGGGGATTATCAACGATATTCTGGACTTTTCCAAGATTGAGGCGGGTCGACTGTCCATGGAATCCGTGGATTTTGAGCTGGATACGGTATTGGACAATCTGGCCACCCTGGTTGGCCCGCAGGTCGAGGGCAAGGGGTTGGAATTGCTCTTTGCCCGCAATGAACATGTCCCCAACTGTCTCGTCGGTGATCCCATGCGTCTGGGGCAAATTTTGCTCAACCTGACCAACAATGCGATCAAGTTCAGCCGCGAAGGAGAGGTGGTGGTCTCCTGTTTTGCAGACCAGGAGGAAAAGGAGCGGATTCGGTTGCGGTTTACCGTTCAGGACTCCGGGATCGGCATGACCGACAAACAGATGCGCCGTCTGTTTCAACCCTTTTCCCAGGCGGATGGCTCCACCAGTCGCAAATATGGCGGCACCGGTCTGGGGTTGTCGATTTGCAAACAGTTGGTCGCCCTGATGGGGGGCGAGATCTCGGTCAAGAGCCAACCGGAGGTCGGCAGTATTTTTACCTTTACCGCCTGGTTTGGGCTGCGGGTGGCGGACGAGACGGAACAATGCGCCCTGCTGGCCCCGGATCTCCATGGCTTGCGGGTGTTGGTGGTGGACGACAATGGCAACGCCCGAGAAATCTTAAGCGAAATGATGGCCTCTTTTGCCTTTGATTGCCACACCGCAGACTCCGGGGAGGCGGCACTGGAGGCAGCCATACAGGCCGAGCGGGCGGGCAGACCCTACCGGTTGATGGTGCTGGACTGGAAAATGCCCGGCGGATTGAATGGTCTGGAGACGGCCCGTCGCCTCAAGAAGGATCCAGAGATCCCCCATCCTCCCGCCATCATCCTGGTCACATCCTCCAGTCGGTCCGAGGTGATTCAGGAGAAAGATCGGGGATCGATCGACGGTTTTGTCGCCAAACCGGTCCATCCCTCCAAACTGTTCTCCGCCATCATGACGGCCCTGGGTTGGGAAAAGCAGGGCGGCAAGAAAAACCGCAAGCAGGATCTCCTCCGGGATGTGGAGGCCATCAAAAATATTTTGGGGGCCAAAGTGCTCCTGGCGGATGACAACACCATCAACCAGCAGGTGGCCACCGAGTTGTTGGAGGCCAATGGTCTGGTGGTCACGGTGGTCAGCAATGGTCGGCAGGCGGTGGAGGCGATCCAAAAGGAGCTTTTCGATATCGCCCTGCTGGACATTCAAATGCCGGAAATGGACGGTTTTGAGGCGGTGGCCTTGATCCGTCAGGATCCCATGTGCCGGGATTTGCCCGTACTCGCCATGACGGCCCATGCCATGACGGGGGATCGGGAAAGATCCCTGGCGGCGGGGATGAATGATCATATCACCAAGCCGATCGATCCCGATAAACTCTTCGAGGCCCTGGTCAAGTGGATTCCGGTGCGGGAGAGAAAAGGGCCGGAACCCAGGCCGGATCGGGAGACCGCAGAGGCCGGGGATGAGACCCTGCCGGAGCAACTGCCCGGTCTGGATATGGCCAACGGCCTGCGGCGCGTGGGAGGCAATCGCAAGCTCTTTGGCCGTCTGCTCCGGGAATTCCAGAGGGACTATCAGGATGTGGTTGCCCGCATCAAAACCGCGATGGCGCAAGAGAACCCGGAATCGGCCTTGATCCTGTTGCACACGGTCAAGGGGGTGGCGGCCTCCCTGGGGGCCGAACCCTTGCGGGTGGCGATCCAGGATCTGGAGACGGCGATCAAGGAGAAGGGCCTCCGGGCGGCATCCGGCCCGATGGTGCAACGGATAGAGTCGCACCTGGCCCCGCTCCTGTCGGCCATTGCCGCCATGACCCCCATGGTGCATGATGGCAGCGGATCCATTCCGGGCACCGCCGTTCCCCTCGACCGGGAGGCCCTCGCCCCGCTGTTTTTGGTATTGTCCCAGCAGTTGCAGTCCGGACTCTCCTCGGCAGAGGAGACCCTGGCGCAGATCACCCCCCTTCTGGCGGGATCCGACCATCTCCCCCGGTTGAAACAGATGCGGGAGCAGATCGAAAATTATGAATTTGACGAGGCCATGGAACCTCTTTCCACGTTGGCCCGCTCTTTGGAAATCGATATAAAGGGGTAGGCTTGGGCGATGGGGCAGGCAAAACATACCATTCTGGTGGTCGATGATGAACGTCTCAATATCAACCTGATGGTCGAGCTGTTGCGGGACGAATTTGACACCATGGTCGCCAAAAACGGGGAGATGGCCCTGCGCAGGGCGCGCTCCGACACCCCTCCCGATCTGATCCTGCTGGATATCATGATGCCCGACATGGATGGCTATGAGGTGTGCCGTCAGCTCAAGGCCGATGCGGCAACCCGGGAGATTCCGATCCTCTTTGTGACGGCCATGGGCAGCACCGAAGACGAGACCAGGGGGTTGGAACTGGGGGCGGTCGATTATATCACCAAGCCCATCTC
>CAIWLA010000224.1 GCA_903913345.1 uncultured Magnetococcales bacterium
CCGATGGGGATCTGGATGCCGCCCTGGCCGAATGGGTGGAACAGCAACGGCGCGGTTATCGCAAGGGGATGGTGCGTCGCGACCGGGTCCGCCGTTTGGAAGCGGCTGGGTTTGTCTGGGATCCGAAGCAGTCGGCCTGGGATGTTCAGTTTGGTGCGTTGCAACGCTATCATCAACGCCATGGACATGCGCGGGTGCCAGCCCATTGGCCGGAAGATCCCCTCCTGGCGGATTGGGTGCAACAGCAACGGCGCGATCATCTGAAAGGCCGGTTGGATGCGGCGGCGCGTACCCGTTTGGAGGGTGTCGATTTTGTCTGGGATCCCGAACAGGTGGCCTGGGAGGAGATGTTTTTGGTGTTTCAGGCCTTCACGGAACAGCACGGCCATGGCATGGTCCCGGAACAGTGGCCCGGCCATCCCGCCTTGGCCGAATGGGCCAAACAGCAACGGGTGGCGTTGGCCAAGGGGCTTCTGGTGGCCAATCGGGTGGATCGTCTGGAGCAATTGGGTTTTTGCTGGGATCTGGAGCAGGCCCGCTGGGAGGAACAGTTTGCCGTCTTTTTGCAATTCAAGCAACGCCATGATCATGGCAAGATCCCGGAAGTCTGGCCGGAAAATCCCTCGCTGGCCTTTTGGGCCAAGGAGCAGCGCAAGGATCGGTTGCGGGGCAAACTGCCGGTCGAGCGACAGGTTTTGCTCGATGAATTGGGCTTTTGCTGGGATCTGGATGCCGCCTATTGGGAAGATCGGGTGGCGGATCTGGTGCGGTTTCAGGCGGAGCATGGCCACTGTCAGGTGCCCCCCTCCTGGCCGTCCGATCCCCTGCTGGCGGATTGGGTGGGCCGACAACGGCGGGATTGGCGGGCCGGTCGTCTGCCGGTGGATCGGATGGCACGGCTGGATGAATTGGATTTTGTCTGGGATCCCGAAGAAAAGGCGTGGCAGGATCAGTGCGCCGCCTTGGCCGCCTTTCATGCCGAGCACGGTCATTGTCATCTCCCCGACTCCTTGGCCGAGTTGGCGGAATGGGTGCGTCAGCAACGTCGTGCGGGGATGAGTCCGGGCTTCAGTGAGGAGCGGCGTGCCCGTTTGGACGCGCTCTCTTTCATCTGGGACAGTCATGAGGCGGAATGGGATGCCATGGTGAAGGCGTTGCAACGGTTTCGCGAGGCGCGCAGCCATTGCATCATTCCCACCCAGTTTCCCGAAAATCCCGCGTTGGCTCGTTGGGTGGGTGTGGTGCGTCGCGCGTATGCGGGTGGGACGCTCTCTGCCGAGCGGGTGCAGCAGTTGGAGTCTCTGGGCTTTATCTGGGATGCCAAGGCCATTTTGTGGGAAGAGATGTTTGCGGCCCTGGCGGAGTTTCGCCATCGGTATGGCAATTGTCTGGTCCCGGAGAGCTACCCGGACAACAATCAACTGGCCTGGTGGGTGGTGGCCCAGCGCAAGGCGTACAAGACGGGCCAACTGGAGCCGGAGCGGGTGGAGCGTTTGAATGCGCTGGGTTTCTTCTGGGATCCGTTGGAGGTGCAGTGGTATGAAATGTATTTGGCCCTGGTCCACTATCGGGAGCAGTTTGGTCGTTGTGTCATCACCCGTGGCACGGGCGACCCCCGTTTGACCGCCTGGGTGGCGACGCAACGGCAGGCGCGTCTCCATGGCCATTTGAGCCAGGTGCGCATCGACCGGTTGGATGCCCTGGGTTTTCTCTGGGATCAAAAAGAGGTGGTTCTGGAGGAGATGTTGGCGGATCTGGCGGCCTTCAAGCAGGCGCACGGCCATTGCAATGTCCCGGTCCCCTGGGCAAAAAATCCGGCGTTGGGGCTGTGGGTGCAGTTTCAGCGACAGGAGTATAAAAAGGAACGATTGGATCCCCAACGGATTCAACGGTTGGAGGCCTTGGGGTTTGGGTGGGAGTGAGGGGGGTTGAGTGGCACCAACAGGGATCAGTGCGGGAAGAATGACCTGAGAATCAGGGCCATGACGCCAGCCATCTGGATGCCCAGCATCCACTTGACGATGGCCAATTCGGTGCGGATGGGGGCGAGTTCCTTTTCCATGCGGAGTTCAAGATCTTTGATATCGCGCTTCAGTTCGGCCTTGGCCATCTCAAGATTCTGCCTGGTCGCCAGACCACCCAAACGTTCTTCCGATTGCTTGTCGCGTTTGTCCGCCCACTCATCCATTTGAGATTCCGTCTGTTTCATGACCGTGACCAAGGCCTTGGCATGGCCCTTGGCCTGTTCCTCCGGCACACCGGCAACCCGGAGTTGTTCGGTAAACTCCAACGTGTCAAACGTGATGGCGTGCATGGGAGGCTCCTTTTTTATGGACTGGACACGGCCAGACTACCAGAAATACGCTGGGAAGACCAACAAAAATCCCAGGGCAATCGCATTTGAATTTCATGGTTGAATCTCTCTGTGAATGTCATTACGATGAACGGCATGAAGATCACTGACAACCCGGCCAAAGATCTCTGGAACACGGAAACGCGGCAACTTCCATTTGATCGAGCGGTTGATTTTCGCTGGCAGGATGCCCTGATCATTGAAGATCTCCGGCGTATTTATCCAGAACGGCGGTTTGTGGCCGTTGGCCATCTGGATAAACGTCTGCACGTTCTTTGCTTCACGCCTGCCGAAGGCGGTATACGGGTGATCAGTTTTCGCAAGGCCAACCATCGAGAGGCACGCAAGTATGACAAACCCATTACCATTGACTGACGATGATGGAGAGGTCAGGGAACTGACGCGGAAGGATTTTGCGCGCATGAAACCCGCGCGGGAGGTTTTGCCAGCGATTCTGGGTGCGGATTTGGCTGCCGAATGTCTGGCAGAACGGGTTCCGCCTTCTGCTGGTGAGGCAAAGAATGCCGCCACAGTTCGTCTCGACGCAGACGTGATCTCGGCCTTCCGTGCCTCAGGCGGAGGATGGCAGAACCGGGTGAACGATGCCTTGCGCGATTGGCTCCAGTCGCACTCTCCCACATGACGTCTGTTTCATTGCATCAAGGCATTTCCAATCCACTGGCTCCCACCCCCCGCAAAAATAATTCGCCAAACAACCCGATTATTGTGCTGCACTGCCCCCGAAAGGGTTGGTATTTGTGGCGCATGGGTGTACAATACCCTATTTTTCTCGCTTACAATAAACTAAGAGGTTGCTGTGAAAAAGGAACTGGCAAATGAGTGGCAAAAGATAAAATCGAAGCAGGAGGCCCTGACCCGCAATTGGCGGTCCAGCGGCAATCAGGATCTGCTCCATTTTTTTATGGAAATATTGCCCAAAGTGGTGGATGCGGATCGGTGCAGCTTTTTTATCCACGATCCGGTGACCGATGCCGTCTGGTTGCAATGTGGCACGGGTCTCAAGGAACGCAGTATTGTCGTCCCCAAAACCGGTTCCAACGTGGGACGGGTGGTGGCCACCGGGCGGCACGTCTCCATCGTGCGGCGCGATCAGCAGTCCGAATTTGCCAAACAGGTGGAAGAAAAGGTGGGCTATGTGACGCAAAACATGATGTGCGTCCCCATCAAAAGCCTGACATCCAATCAGGTGACCGGTGCCATTCAGGTCATCAATAAAACCGGACCCAACAGCCAACAGGGCTTTACCGATGCGGATCGGGCCTTGCTGGAAAGGGTGGCCGATCATGTCGGCATGGTGACCGAAAATATTTATCTCAGCCAGGAGATGGTGACGGTCTCCGACAAACTGCGGGGCACCGTGGATATGGCCGAATGGGTGATCAAAATGTGGATGGGCTTCATGGGGCTGGTCCTCCTGGCCGCCTTCGGCGTGATCATCCACTTCACCCCGCATATGGTGGAAATTTTGAAACGCTAAAAAACCCGCCTCTCCCTCCGCAAAAACCAGACTCTCCCTGCTCCGGGGGGAGTCTGGATGGGTGCCACTCAAGGGGTCGCAAAGACCAGACTGGCAATGATCAGATAATTGGTGGATCCCACCAGATCGATGATGGTCAGGGCCAGAGGACCGGCCGCGATGGCCGGGTCGGCCCCAATCCGCTTGAAGAAAAAGGGGAGCGACATGGCAATGACCGACGAGGCAATCATGTTGCACATCATCGCCGGACCCACCGTCATGGAGAGGCGGGGATTCTGAAAGATGGCATAGGCGGCAATGGCCAGCAGAATGCCATACACGGTCCCCTGCACAATGTTGGCCCCCAACTCCTTGAACAGCAGTTTGAAAAAATGGTGGTTGTGTATGTTGCCCAGTGCCAGACCACGGACCACGATGGTCCCGGTCTGGGTGCCCGAATTGCCGGACATCCCGATCACGATGGGAAAGAAAAAGGCCAACTGCACCACGGCGGAGAGGGTCTCCTCGAACTCACCCAGAATCACCGAGATGGCCAAATAACCCATGAAGGCGGTGATCAACCAGGGCACCCGTGCCTTGAAGATGGCAAAGGCCGATTGGACCAATACGGAACCCTTGTTGGCACCACTGCCCGCCATTTTCAACAGGGTGTTGGTGTTGTCCTCATTGATCACCTGGATCAGATCATCGATGGTGATCCGTCCCACCAGGAGACCCTTGTCATCCACCACGGGCATGGCCAGCAACCGGTAGCTGGTCACCAGTCGGGCGACCTCTCTCTGGGGGGTCTGGGCGGTGACCTTGATCACCTTCTGGTTCATGATCTCCTTCAGCCTCTTTTCTGGATCGGCCAGAATCAGTTGCCGCATGGAAACCGTCCCCGTCAATCTTTTCTGACTGTCCACGACATAGACATAAAAGATCATTTTATGCTCGGACAACGCCTGCAGTGCCTGAATGGTCGTTTCAGCGGTCGTGGATTCCAGTTGCTGAAAGACGTTCGAACTCATGAGACGACCGGCCGATTCGGGCGGATAGTCCATGATATCCGATGTTTCGCCATCACCCCCTTTGTTCATCTTTTTAAGAATGCGTCTGGCCCGCATGGCGTTCAGGGCGTTGATGCAACGGAGGCGCATCTCCGGGTTGAGGGCACCCAGGGTGTCCAGGGCATGTTCAATGGTGCCCTGGGAGAGAATATATTTTTGATGGCCTTCGCTCAACGCCTTGAAGACCACACCCGCCCGGTCCGGAGGGGTGATGAGGGCGTAGACGGCATTGGCATCCCGTTCGTGAAAACCGTTCAACACCTGGATGATCTCTTCCTGGTCGAGATGGGTCAGGAGCCGGGTCAGATGAAAAGAGGCCCCCTTGCGATAGAGGCGTTCGATTGCCTCGCTGATCTCGTCGATCGAGGAGTGGGCACCTGGGCTGCTGTCGTCGTCCAACACGACCATACTCATGGAAGTTCCTTTGCATGTTTTAAATGGAACAAGGTGATGACGGGTACGGCATCCGGGCGTCGGTCACAAGCCGTAGATGACCGTGGCCATCAGGAGATAATTGATCACGCCCAGGACATCGATGGCCGTCAGGACATAGGGACCGCCGCCGATGGCGGGGTCTGCCCCCATTTTTTGCAGCAGCATGGGAATGCTGGAGGCAATAATGCCCGCATAGGTAATATTACTGAGAATGCTGACCCCAACGGTGAAAGCCAGGACCGAACTTTTGAAGACGATCAGGGCATACAACGCCAGACAGAGGCCATAAAAACCGCCGATCAGGAGGCCGACGGAGATCTCCTTGAAGAGGAGTTTGTAATACTGACTGACCCGAATGGTGCCCGTGGCCAGGCTGCGGACGGCCACCGTGGCCGCCTGACTGCCCACGTTGCCCGCCATGCCGAAAATCATGGGCATGAAAAAACTGAGCTGGATGACGGCGGCCAAGGTGTGTTCGAACTGTTTGAGGGTGAAAGCGGCCAGCAGGCCGCCCAGGAAGGGCATGAACAGCCAGGGGATGCGGGTCTTGGCCACGGAGAAGAAGGAGGTGGCCATGATGTCGAAGCGCGGATCGACGCCCGCCCTTTTCAACATGTCACGGGTGGCCATATCCTGGATGACGTGCAACACATCGTCCACGGTCACGATGCCGCGCAACCCCCCCCGATCGTCCAGCACCGGGATGGCCAGCAGGCCCAGGCGGGAAAACTCCTGGGCCACCTTGTCCTCGTGGGTGCCGGTCGTGACCGAAAACACCGGGGTAATCATGAACTCTTTGAGGGGTTCGTCGGGTGGGGCCAGCAGGATGTGGCGCAGGGAGGTGACACCCGTCAGGCGGTTTTGCTCGTCCACGACATAGACATAAAAGATCATCTCCCCGGAGGAGAGTTCCCGTACCGCCTGCATGGCGGCGGCCGCCAGGCTGTTTTCCGACAGCGCGAGAAAGCGGAAGGACATGAGGCTGCCCGCCGTGTGGGGCAGGTATTGCAGCAGGGCATTGACCTCCCTTTGCCTCTCCATCCCCATGGCGGTCATCAGACGTTCGCCGGTCTTGCTGTCCAGTCGGCCAATGAGGCGACTGCGCACGTCGGCGGGCAGATCCTCCAGAATGGCCACCATCCGTTCCTGGGAGCCGTTGGAGAGGATATATTTTTGCTGATCCTCCCCCAGTTCGTTCAAGGCCAGCCCCGCCTTTTTGGCGGAGGTGATCAGTCCAAAGATGGCCTTGGCTTCCACATTGTCCCGGGCCGAACTGATGAGGTGGGCAATATCGGCGGGCAGCAACTTGTCCACGATGGGCGAAAGGCGCGCAATGCCCCCCTTGCGGAAGAGACGCTCAATGGCTTCTATGTACAAAGGGGGGTCATCGGGGGATTCGGTATCGACGGGTTCATCAATGGCAACGGCCATACTCATGGGTGGTTCCTTGTCTATGTGGTCGGTCCCGGAGGCGATTTCAGGAAAACGAACAAAAATTTATGCTGCCTTCCGGGTATCCGTTTCTATTATCGTTATATGTGAGCATGTTAACAAAATCCCGTCAATTTGCAACGAATTTTTTTTATTTTTTTTTGGTCAGGATCTTAAGCAGGGTTCGTTCCATCCCCTGTTTTGATGGTCATGATTCATCTCTCAGCCGTGGTATTCTGTTCAAACGGACGGACAAATTGCATTTTTTCACTTGCCAAGGTTGCTCTCTTTCGGCTACAAACGCAGCGGGTAATCGGTTCCGGGCGGCAGCGGAACATTTTGTTGGGAGTGACACAAAAAGTGAGCTGGGAAACCACCATCGATGATATGACGTATGGTTATCAGTGGGATTCGTCCGGTCGGGGGCAGGATCTCTCCTGGCATGACGCCACCCAGTGGCAAGGGGAGGGCGGTATCCTCTTTCTGGTCTGCAACCTGGCCCTGCCCGATGTGCGTCTTTGGCTGCAACAGGACAGCGGCCTCGATTTTTCCACGGTCAATATTATCCTCAGCGACGATGACCGACCCCGTCTGATCCGCCGACCGGAGGGTGCCCTGGTGATCATGCGCGGGATGAATGATGATGCCCG
>CAIWLA010000225.1 GCA_903913345.1 uncultured Magnetococcales bacterium
CACAACGCTTTCCATGCCCAACGATCCACCCGAAAGATGTTTACGTCAGACGTTTGTACCAGAGTCGGTCGGCGATGTCCAGACGAAAACAGTACCTCCATGATTCTGCATCGTTTCCTGCCTGGAACAAATTCACCCTGCTGATCACATGAGGCATGGAGACAAGCCTCTGAATTCGTGTTACAGTGTGGATTGGTAGTGGGAGGCTTTAGGTATCGGAGGTTTCCTTCAGAGAGTGACTACGTGAGGACTTCATGAACGAAAAGAAAATGGTTTTCTTCTTCGGTGGGGGCGTGGCCGAGGGTAATGCGCAGATGCGGGACTTGCTGGGCGGCAAGGGGGCCAATCTGGCGGAGATGACGCGGATCGGTGTGGCCGTTCCATCTGGATTTACCATCTGTACCGATGTATGCAATGCCTTTTTTGCCAACGATCGCCGTTTCCCCCCCAATCTTTCCTGGCGGGTGAAGGCTGCCTTGGGACAGGTGGAAGAGGTGATGGGACGCCATTTTGGCAACCCGGACAATCCGTTGCTGGTTTCGGTCCGTTCCGGGGCACGGGCTTCCATGCCGGGCATGATGGATACGGTGCTCAATCTGGGACTGAATGATCAAACGGTGCAAGGTCTCATTCTCCAGTCGGGGGATCCGCGCTTTGCGTATGACTGCTATCGACGCTTCGTCCAGATGTTTGGCAACGTGGTACTGGGTATCGAACACCACTGCTTTGAGAGCCTGATTGGCAAAACCAAGCAAAAACTGGGAAAAACGGAAGATTCGGAGTTGTCTGCCGAGGATTGGATGGCCCTGGTGACCGAATTCAAGGCCCGTGTACGCCAAAAGACCGGGCGGGATTTTCCCGATGATCCCTGGGATCAATTGTGGGCGGCGGTGGGGGCCGTGTTCAACTCCTGGTACAAACCCAGTGCCGTGACCTATCGACGTTTGAACGGCATTCCTGAACATTGGGGCACAGCGGTCAATGTTCAGGCCATGGTGTTTGGCAATATGGGCGATGATTGTGCCACCGGTGTCGCTTTTACGCGGGATCCCTCGACGGGAGAAAATGGTATTTATGGCGAATTTCTCGTCAATGCCCAGGGAGAGGATGTGGTGGCCGGTCTGCGGACCCCCTGCCAGATCACGCTGAAGGGACGCCAAAGAAATCAATCCGACCTGCCCTCCCTGGAAGAGACCTTTCCCAAGCTGTACCAGGAGTTGGCCAAGACCTGTCGCCTGCTGGAAAATCATTATCGGGACATGCAGGATCTGGAGTTTACCATTCAGAATGGCAAACTGTGGCTGTTGCAGACGCGCACTGGCAAACGCAGTGCCCAGGCGGCGTTGACCATTGCGGTGGTCATGGTGCGAGAAGAGTTGATCACCCAGAAGGAGGCCCTGCTGCGCATTGATGCCTTGAGTCTGGACCAACTGCTGCATCCCACCCTGGACCCCATCGCCCGGAAAAAGAGCCAGTTGTTGGCCGTTGGTTTGCCGGCTTCGCCGGGGGCGGCGGCAGGACAGGTGGTTTTCAGTGCCGACGAGGCGGAACAGTTGGCCGGACGGGGATTGGCGGTCATTTTATTCCGGGAGGAGACCAGCCCGGAAGATATTCATGGGATGCACGCCGCCAAGGGGATTGTCACGGTACGGGGCGGCATGACCTCCCATGCGGCGGTGGTGGCCCGTGGCATGGGCCGGCCCTGTGTCTCCGGTTGCGGCAGCATCAAGCCGGATATGGAGGCGGGTCTCTTTTCGGTGGAGGGTCCGCATGGTGCCCCCTGGATTGTGGTCAAACGGGGCGACTGGATCACCATTGATGGTTCAACCGGCGAAGTCCTTCTGGGTCGGGTGGCCACCCGTCAGGCGGAGATGACAGGCGATTTCGCGACCTATATGGGCTGGGCAGACGAGGTGCGTCGGTTGCGGGTACGGACCAATGCGGATACGCCAGGGGATGCCCGTACTGCCCGTTCCTTTGGCGCGGAGGGGATCGGCCTGTGTCGGACCGAACACATGTTTTTTGATATTCAGCGCATTATTGCCATGCGGGAGATGATTCTGGCGACGAATGAAGCGGGCAGGCGTCGGGCACTGGACAAATTGCTGCCCATGCAGAGATCGGATTTCGAAGGCATTTTCCGGGAGATGAAAAATCTTCCGGTGACCATTCGTCTGTTGGATCCCCCGCTGCACGAATTCATTCCCCACGATGTCAAGGGTCAGACCGAGGTGGCGGAGGTTTTGGGGGTTTCAGTGGAGGAGATTCGGCAGCGGGTCATGGAGTTGGCAGAGACCAATCCCATGCTGGGGCACCGGGGTTGTCGGTTGGCCATCACCTATCCAGAAATTTATGAGATGCAGGTCCGGGCCATCATGGAGTCGGCCTGTCACCTGGTCAAAGAGGAGGGATTTACCATTATTCCAGAGATCATGATTCCTCTGGTGGGGTATCGCTCCGAGTTGGCTTATCTGAAAAAGCGGTGTATTCAGGTGTGCAAAGCGGTGATGGAGGAGGCCGGGGTCACCGTTGATTATTTATTGGGGACGATGATCGAACTGCCCAGGGCGGCGTTGCGGGCGGAGCGGATTGCCGAG
>CAIWLA010000226.1 GCA_903913345.1 uncultured Magnetococcales bacterium
ATCCCATTTTCATGCTGGACGAGGTGGACAAGATCGGGGCCAGTTATCACGGCGACCCGGCCTCGGCCTTGCTGGAGGTGTTGGATCCCGAACAGAATACCGATTTTCTGGATCATTACCTGGATGTCCGTTTCGACCTCTCCAAAGTGCTCTTTCTGTGCACGGCCAATCAGACCGACACCATTCCATCGGCCCTGCTGGATCGGATGGAGATCATTCGGCTGTCCGGTTATATCACCTCGGAAAAGCTGGTTATTGCCCGCAACCATCTGATTCCAAAACAGTTGGAAAAAAACGGGTTGAGCCATTCCAAGTTGCGTTTTTCCACCGGGGCTGTGCGCACCATCATCGATGGCTATGCCAGAGAAGCGGGTGTGCGTCATCTGGAACAAAAGATTGGCGCGGTCTCCAGAAAAGCGGCGTTAAAAATACTGGAACACAATGCCAAGACGCCGATTCGGGTTCGGAACCGCGAGGTGGAACAGTTTTTGGGCAAACCGAGTTTTCGGGACGAACCGCCCATCAACGGCGTGGGTATTGTCACCGGACTGGCCTGGACCGCCATGGGCGGGGCCACCCTGGATGTGGAATCCGCCCAGATCCGCACCACCAAGGCGGACTTTATCCTGACCGGCAACATGGGAGAGGTGATGAAGGAGTCGGCCCGCATCGCCTTCAGCTTTATCCAGGGCCAGTGCAAGGCACTGGGGGGCCAGTCCAAAATTTTGGCGGAAGGCTCCATCCATATTCATGTCCCCGAAGGGGCCACCCCGAAGGATGGACCCTCGGCGGGGATCACCCTGGCCACCTCCCTCCTCTCCCTGGCCCGGAATGAACCGGTCTCGCGACGCATCGCCATGACCGGCGAGATCACCCTGACCGGCCATATCCTGCCCGTTGGTGGCGTTCGGGAGAAGGTCATTGCCGCCCGGCGCGTGGGGATCCGTGAGATCATCCTGCCCAACGCCTGCCGCAAGGATTATGAAGAGGTGCCTGAGCACATTCGCGAGGGTTTTACCGCCCATTTTGTCAAGCTGTATGCGGAGGTTGCCAAACTGGTGTTCGAGCAGAATAAAAATGTGGGCGAATAATCAAGGAGGTGCCAGAAATTTCCTTGTCGCACCCACTGGCAGTGGATAGAATTCCGCTTTGCTGCACAACAGCGGCAAGGTGCATCGACAAACAGAAAATTTTTGCTCAGGAGATCAAACCAATGTCCCGAAAATGGATGGCTCTTTCTGCTTTCTGCCTGTGCTCTCTGGCCGGTTTCGGCATGAGACAGGTAGAGGGTGCACCGGCGGCTGGCGTTGACGCAGACTTTCAGAGTGAGATCCGGCTTTCGTGCGAAAAATATGCAAAAGAGGACCAAATCCCGGCCAAAGAGGTCAAGGAATATATTGCCCTGTGCATTCGTGACTTCAGCGAGGCCCAACCAACGGATGAGTTTCCCCCCTTCGAAAGCGAAGAGGGTATCCTGAGTGGTGCACCCGCCAACGGCTATGTCCCACTTGAAAAGAGCCAGGAGATGGAAAAGGCCCATCCCATCGATCCACCGGTGACTCCAACGACCGTGCCAACGGCCAAACCGCCCGCGCCGGTGACCAAATCGCCCACAGACGGCAAACGCCCTCTCGTACCATAACTTTCAGAGGCTATTGGCTGGTTGCCGAGAGGAGGGTAGGCTCTTGCCGAACACACGCATCTCCATTGAATTGGTTCCTCGTGATGCCGCCACATTGCAGGGGGAGTTGCATCTGGTCCGGGAGGCGTTTGCTTCGGTCAACACGATCAATCTGCCCGATCTGCCGCGCTTTCCGGTGCGCTCCTGGGAGGGCTGTGCCCTGGCCAAGCCCTTTTTTGCCCATACCATCCCGCATATTCGTGCCATTGATATTCCGGTCGATCAACCGTTGGCGATGGTTGAATCGTTGCGTCACTCGGCCATTCGTGAAATTCTGGTCGTCACGGGCGATGCCCATCCTGACCGCCCTCCACCAGACAATGCCAGCACCGTTTTGCAGGCCATCCGCCGCTTCAAGACGGAGTTGCCCGACATCCTCGTCTATGCCGCCCTGGATCCCTATCGCCAGGGTTTTCGTCAGGAGTATGACTATCTCCAGCAAAAATTGGCCGCCGGGGCCGATGGCTTTTTCACCCAGCCATTCTTTGACCTGCGCCTGATGGAAATATATGCCGAGTTGTTGGCGGAAACGCCGGTTTTTTGGGGTGTTTCTCCGGTAACCACCGGGGCTTCCCGTGCCTACTGGGAAAGACAAAATCACCTCCTCTTTCCACGCCATTTCGAACCCACCCTGGACTGGAATCGCGACTTTGCCCGTCAGGCTCTGGCCTTTGCCAGGAACAGTCAGACCCATATCTATTTCATGCCCATTCGCATTGACGTGGTCCATTATCTGGAAGGTATTCTATCCTAGCGTATGCCAGAGCCACTCTTTCCCCTTTTTCTGCAATTGTCCAACCGCCCCTGTTTACTGATCGGCGGCGGGAAAGGTGCGGTCGAGAAAGGCAACCGATTGCTGGTCGCGGGTGCCTCTCTCACGGTGGTGGCCCCCCGACTGGAGACCGCGTTGCAGAGCCAGGTCGATGCAGGCAAGATGACCTGGCGACCGGAAAAATTCCGGGCAGAACATTTGGACGATATCTGGTTTGCTGTCAGTACCCTGAAAGAGGCCGAGGTCAATCGTCACATTCATGCCGAAGCCAACCGCCGTTGTCTGTTTTTGAACGTGGTCGACCAACCGGACTTTTGCACCTGTCACTGGCCAGCCATTCTGGAACGTCCACCGGTCACGATCGCCTTTTCGACCGGGGGAGCCAGTCCCGCTTTGGCCAGTTATCTGCGCCGCAGGATGGAAAGGGTCTTGCCCGATGCAGTGGGAGATCTGGCGCATTGGCTCTCCCGTTGGCGACCACGGGTCCAATCGATGCTGCCCGACCTGGCCTCCAGGGGTCGTTTTTGGCATACGCTGTTCGACCGGGGCATGGCGGAACGTTTTCTCTCCGGGGATGTCGCGGGGGCCGAATCCATGATTCAGCGTGCCATGGATGAACAGACCGAAGCCAAAGGGATGCAACAATGAGGGGGCTGAAAACGGGTGAAAGCGATGAACGAGAGAGTGAAGGCCTATCGGGAACGGCAAAAGGCGGCGGGACTGTCCCAGGTCAGCCTGTGGCTGGACGCTCCAACGGTCCAGTTGCTGAAGCAGGCCACCGCAACGCAGCACCGACTGCCGGGTGAGGTGATCGCCACCGCCCTGCACACGTGGTGGAGCCATTTGGACCACTCAACGCCCCCGGTCTCTGCCAAAGAGGGTGACCAGGCCGATGCCAGCCCCGCGACCACACCAGAGACCGCCCTTTTGCGAGAACTGGTACACAAAATGGTACAAGAGGCGTTGGCGAACACGAACGAGACCGTGACGACGACTCCCCTCCCATCCGATCCAGAAGAGACTGCGGGATTGACCCATGCAGTCGATGAAGGAAACCCTGCCCACACCAGCGAACCGGTGGCCACCATGCCCGCCGATCCGGTCCCGACAACCACGAAAAACCATGCCCCGCTGCCGCGCCCCTCGCTGTATCAGTGGCCGAGATCGTTTTGATTGAGAAAGCCAACAGGAAAAACGCCACTATACGGGAGAATCCTATCAGTCAAGCGGCGTATTCATTGAACATTTCTCCTTGCACCATCGGACGATATGGAGCGAACGGCAGCATCTCGGCGAGTGGGTCCGCTGGCACATTGGCGAGTTCTTTCGGTTCCATTTTATACAGTCCGCCACCATAGACCCGCCCTTCACCCAAAAGCGTTTTTGTCTCGATTGCATTCAGGAATTTCCAAATTTTCCGGACAAGTTCCCCGTCACCAGCCAGTGCTCGTGCGAGGAACGGTTTTGGGTAAAGCATAAGATAGACATTGGCGACCGTTGCCTGCGACAAGTTAAGAATGAATCGAAATGGCCGTCTGTTGCCCACATCGCCGCGCCCCATGTAAGTACAAATGAACGGTGTAACCGACCTGTTCTCTTGCGCATACCAGGGAGATCGGGAACGACACAGGTAACGCTCGGATACATCCGGCTTGCCAGTTTGCAGATATGCCCAAAGTGCCGGATAACGGATCTCAATTTCTGTTTCAGGCAACCGGCAATCCAAGACAAACAATTGCCGGTCGAGCTTCGGTGTTCCGTCTGCTTCGGCTTCGATAATGTCGCCTGGGAGATAACGCGGCCCCGGCAGGATCGGCTTGAACAGTGCGATCGGCAAATCGGCCTCGGCTATCTCCGTCCGCGTTTTGATAAAAAATTTGTTGTGTCCTGTGGCGATGCCACGTTGAATCTTGAAAAAATCCCCAAGAGTCAGTCCTGTAGAGGCCGCACGCACCTCCGATGCCGGAAAGCGCGACCATTTTGCCTCACGTTGGAGTGCCTCTGCCAGCACACGTCGCGATTGAAACGGTTTGACGAGTGTTCCGCCGTAACTGAATTCCACTTCGTGCCCCGAAACCGCCCGTCGATTGCGGAACCAAACCACAGCCGAGGAGACAAGCGCATCGCCAAATTGTAAATCATTTGGATCAAACCGATGAACACGTAAAAGTTCAACTTTATTAAGCAGATAACTCTTAATCGGCCCCCCGTAATTCACATCCATGAATTCACTTGGAATCAACCAGCCCGCAATTCCATCCTCCGCCAACCACGCATGCGCCAGCCCAAGAAAGTAACAATAGAGTCCAGACAGGCCAGCCATCTTCACACAGCAGGTCTCCATCACCGCTGCTTGAAGACGGTTTTTCTCGCCTGCCTCCATATGATGGTGTCGCACATAGGGCGGATTGCAGATGATAAGATTAAATTTTTCACTGTCACTTGGCGGAAGGGCTGTGGTGAAATCCTCCATCCTGAAATCGAGAGGATACCCATGCCACAGCGCACACGCCGGTCGTCCATAATGGTCATCCATCTCATAGCCAACGGCCTTGACAATATGCGCCAGAGGAAACGTGCGCAGCAGGGCCGAATAAAACGACCCCGTCCCTATCGCTGGATCAAGAAAGCGTACAGGCACACTATCTGGAAGCAACAGGCGCGCTTGTTCGAGCAGATCTGTTGCCAACCCTGTCGGCGTGGAAAACTGGCCGAGCCGGTTACGCTCTTTCAACGTCCTGCCGGAATCACATAAAGATTGAATGGATAGCCTTTGGTCCTCAATTTGAGTCGATTCATCCATTTTCTATAACCCAAATTCCGTCAGTTCATCAATGCGATGTTCCCAAACCCAATCAATCCCTTCGGCCGCTTCATAGCCAAGATAACCACTGTCGAAATACCCACAGAGAAACAGAATAAAGCGCACCTTTCCCGTATAAGTGTAACGCAATTGCGTCATCTTGGTCGCTTCCTCTTTCCGTCTCTTGTTGACGTTCGTAAAATCTCCGGCGGATTTTGCTTCGATAAGCAGCGGCAACTCCCCTGGCTTTGCATCGTGTGGCATGACCACAGCATCGACTGGAATGTTGACCGTTGCACCGCTGTTTTCTTGGTTCACCGGGATATTCAACCGAAAACCATAAGTGCCCGGCGGCATGGCGTCGAATTTCGTCCCCGCTGCCAAGTGGCGGTATTGTTGAGCCTTGAGCCAGGTTTCAATAGCGGAAAGTTGGCGTTTTTCTTGCGCATTGCGAATGATGGGATTTGCCACAGCACCACACAAACGATCAGCAACAATCGTCGTCGCCCGGCGAATCTCTGTTTTCGTGGCAGGCGTACCGCGCTCAAGCCACACAAAAATATCGGGATCAGCCATTTTTGCGATGATCACCCCGATTTTCTCAAGATCGCCCCGCAACACCAACGCACGCATACGCGGTGGTAGCACTCCGACCTCCATGCAACCAACCAGGTGCTTGGAAACCCCTGTCAATCCAACCAGACGGTCAACCGCAAGCGGAGGACAGGCCGACATGCGAAGAGTGGGCAATACACCGGGATTCGATTGTAGCGTTTCCGCTTTTATATTGCTTAAGTTGTCAGTCTTGAAAAGCGTTTCTTCGACATCCATCGTGGTCTGAATGCGCGTTTCTCTATACGCCAATGGCGCGAAGTTCATGAACCATTCATTGTACATGAGCCAATTGCAAAATGATTCCCTGGACGGTTGCGCGAAGACGGGGGCACAACCGACCAGGGGGTAAAATCGCCTCCCAGAAGGAAAATTTGCAGGTTTTTCATCCCTCCGTGCTCATTCCCCTGCACTACAGGCACACG
>CAIWLA010000227.1 GCA_903913345.1 uncultured Magnetococcales bacterium
CATCGACAGAGCTGATGGCATAGTTGGCGGCGGTGAAGGTGCCCCCGATGGCATTGCTGGGGGTGATGGCATAGCTGGCCACACCATCGGCGACCCCAGAGCCAGGGTTTGTCAGGGTGACGCTGCCGATGGTTTCATTATTCACCAGACCCGTCTTGGTGAAGGTCGCCAGAGGAGCGATCTGGCCGTAGACCTTCGTCACATCGCTCGCCGTCACCGTCAGGGGTGCCGGGGTAATCTTCGCAGATGTCGTCGCGAAGAGATCAGACAGCCCGGCATCCGCACCTACAAGGGTATAGCCGCTAAGGGTAACGGTCTTATTCGTTCCGACGTCCTTGGTATCGAAAATGGCCGTGCCGGAATTCCACGTACTGTTACTCAGGTTCGGAGTACCCCTGAAGGAGGAGATGGTTGCTGTCCTCGTGCCGTCGTAAACCTTGTCAACACCCAGCCCGAATACCAACGCCCTCACGTCCACGGTGGCGGCGGTTATCTTTTTTAAGACGTAGTCCGAAATCTCGTCGTTTGTACTGGCGTAACTCACAGGATTGAAGCGAATGATCGTATTGGGGGATATGATCTGCCCGGCACCAATAAATTTGACCGTTCCTTCAGCGACACCGGGACCGGTGCCGTCCATGTCGGCAATCAAACTCACAGGCCCCCCATTAGCACCAACGGTGCCATTGACGACGACATTATTGCCCGCTTTCAGATCTATCAAACCACCGCCGTCAGCAGTCATTACGTTGACCCTCAAATCCCCGCTGGCAGTCAGCTTAGCCGAACCACCCCCGCTGGTGGTGATGTCTCCTGTGGCGGTCATGTCTCGCCCAGCAGTCAGCTGTGTCAAACCACCCCCGCTGGTGGTGATGGCAGCGGTGGCAATCACGTCCCGCACGGCAGTGACCTGAAACAAGGAACCCAACGCACTCAAGGTGACCGCAGCACCGATATTCACGTCATTTCCAGCTATCAGGACGAACCCAGACCCCGCCGTGCTGGCAGTCACCGCAGCGTTGATCAGTACATCATGCCCTGCGTTCAATGTCAGGGTTTGCGGGGTGGTCCAAGAGAGTATCTCATCGACCTTGATATCATTGGTCGCGGTGATCGAACGAGGTGAACTGGCCAAGCTGGTGATCACATCGGCGGGACTCTCGTGATCGAGAGCGGCGGTGGAATCGATGGTATAATCGGTCGGGTCCAGCACCCACAACCCCGCCTTGCCTTTAGGTGCCAGGGTATTGATCCGGGTGCTGGCAGCCAGAGAGACATGTTGGCCGGACGTTTCGATAAAACCGCCATCGCCCGCATTTGCGCCACCGCGTGCCGTCAGCGTGCCGCCAATTGATGTGTTGCCATCGGACCAAACCGTGATGCGACCGCCATTTCCGGAACGGATGGCATCGGCGTTGATCTGGACGTTGTCATGCAGTGTGGTGTTCTGCGCATTCTGCTCTGAACCATTGGCATTAAAACGGCTACCTATCAGCACCAGACCGCCGCCGGCATCGCCCGATGCGTTGATGGTCGTCCCATCGAGAATCACCCTCTGGCCCAAAAGATGTAGCGTACCGCCCGTTTGCCCTGCCTCCCTGCCGGAAACCTCCAACCGGCCGCCCGCGTTCACCACGCTCCCTTCTCCTTCCCCCAGAAGTCGAATCGTGCCGTTGTGGTTCTCGATGCTCTGTGCCTGGATCACACCGGTGTTATTCACTGCACTCCCCAGAAGGTTCCCTGCTGCGGTTGCCGTCAGCAGCACCTGGCCACCATCGGCCTGAATCAGCCCGCCATTCTGTACCAGTGCGTCCACCGCCCCCTGGTTCACCGTCACATTGAGCAGACCATCCCCAGCCACGTCGAGGGTGATGGCCTTGCCCGCCGCCAGTGCCACCGTACCGAGTTTGGCCGAGATGACCCCCTCATTATTCACCTTGGCCCCCAACAATGCCACAAAACCGCCGTTGGTGTTGGTGCTGATCGTCCCCTGGTTGAGGACCGCGCCATCGCCTCCACCAACGAAGGTGTTGTTGCCCACCCAGAAGTCACTGTCCGTGATGTTGCGGGTGGAGGCCACCAGTCCGGCCACATTCACTTGCGCACCCTTGCCAAACAGGATCCCGTTCGGATTGACCATGAACACCTTGCCGTTGGCCGACAAACTGCCCAGGATGGTCGAAGGATCGGAACCCAACACACGGTTGAGTACCACCGAATAGCTGTTGGGTTGCACAAACTGGACGGCCTCATTTTGTCCAATATTGAAGCTCTGCCAGTTGATCGCCGCGTTCGATGTTGACTGGGTGATGATCATGCTGTTCTCGCCACTGCGAATGCTGGCACCGCCCGCCGATACGACACCATTCAGAGGTAATGCGCAGACATCTGTGGCAAACGCCATCGTCAGGAGGAAGGCCAGGGCATTGGGGGCGAAGCGGGTAAATGTTTTGTTCATTGCCTTCTCCAGCAAAAAAGGTCAAGACAAATTTGTTCCTGAATGTTTGTGATCCAAAATCAAAAAAACAAGCTGTTATAAAACGAAATCAACAACTTGCAAATCAGAGTAAATTGACCCTGCAAAAAAGGTAGCGGAAATTAACGATGATTAATATAGAGTGAATACTTGACAAAAAGTCGTTTTTTGCGCGTCTGTGGACAGCGGGAGGGTGGCATCCTGAGTTGAATCTTTCAGACCAGTTTTTGCGGGGTTTCCTCAACAAAATAAACATTTTCAATCATTTATTCTAACAAATTTGGTATCAGTAACGTGTTACAGTAACGCAGACCGAACGACAAGGGTCGATTCACCATCAGAACGGGATCTGGTTGTGCTGGCCGGGGATCAAGGGGGATCAAGGGGGATCAAGGGGGATCAAGGGGGATCAAGGGGGATCAAG
>CAIWLA010000228.1 GCA_903913345.1 uncultured Magnetococcales bacterium
CCATTATGCCACCTTGGTGCTGTTGGGGGATCATATCGATCACCACCTGGTGGAACGCTTTTTTCAGGCTCCGGAGGTGCAGAAATGTCTGCCGGAAGGGTGGCAAATTCCCGTTCGACCCTGTCACTGCCAACCGCACATTTCCATCGGGCCACCCGTTCAACCGTTCGGTGACCGGGTGGTGATGGTCGGTGATGCCTGCGTCTCCCGTCTGTACAAGGATGGCATTGGAGCCGCCTATCAGATGGCCAAACGGTGCGCCCTGACCGCCCTCACCTCTGGAATCTCCCGGCAGGATTTTCAACGTCATTATTGGCCCGGTTGCCGGATCATGCTGTGGGACAACCGTCTGGGTCATCTCCTGTTTGCCATGGATCACCTGTTTCGCTCCATTCCATGGCTGCGGCGCGGATTGATGGCAGTGCTCAAACAGGAACGGTGCCTGGAAGGTCTGACTTGTCCCCTCTCCTCCGCCTTCTGGAACACCTTTACGGGCAGTGCCTCTTATGCACACATCGCCCGCGACATGCTCCACCCAGCCGTTTTATGGAAATTGTTGCGGGAAATGGTCCAAACAGGGCGGAAAAACCGCCAAAAGGAGTCGTAAAAATGTTGTTCCACGCGCAGACACACAACGAACTGGGCAAACACTATGCCGCCGGAGAGATCATTTTCCATCGGGGAGAAGAGGCCAATTGCTGCTACGTCATCCTGGAGGGAGAGGTGGAGATGTCCGCAGAAGAGTCGGAAGCCTGTTGGCTGAATTTGGAAAAACTGGAAAAAGACGAGGTGTTTGGTACCACTTCTCTGTTTGGCAACACCCCCAGAATACTGACCGCCCGCGCCCTGGTGGAGACACGACTCCTGACCATCGATCAAAAGGGGTTTCTTCAATGGGTCCACGACGATCCCACCCTGGCCTTGCGGATTTTGCTCAGCATGGCCAACCGTTCCCATCGATTGATTGACAAAATTATTCAATTACAACGGAAACAGCCGGATGGCGACACCCCCTCTTCGCAATGAGGGCGTTGACTGCCGTCTGGTCCACAATGAACGGGGGCTTTGCCTCCGACCCCACCGGAAGCTCTGCCCCTGGACCCCACCAGGGGGATAATCCCCCCGGACCCGTCACAGTGAAAAACGGCTAAAATACCCCCCCCGCTTACGGCTTGGCCTCCGCTACAACGGGTTGAAAGATGGCCTCTTTCTGCTCAACAAAAAAATCCAACCCCCTCTTCACCGCGCCAACAACAGCCCGCGGGGTGATGGTCGCCCCGGAAAATTGATCAAAATCACCCCCATCTTTCTTGACATGCCACTTGACATTATCCTGGATTTTGCCCTGAAACGCCTTCAGCCAGTCGGTTTTGTTGGGCATGATCTTGTCACCCAGACCCGGCGTCTCGTTCTGGGAGACAATCTGGACCAGATTGATCGTCCCATCCGGAGCCACGGACATCATGATTTCAATGTCCCCGGAATAGCCATCGGGTGCCGTCACCACAAAGGCGGCCCCCAGATTGGTGCTTCCCTTGCGGCCACGGTAAAAGGTGACCGGTTTTTCCCGTCGATTCAGGCGTTTATCGGTCAAGGCGACCGTATCGGTATCCGGTTGATTGTCATATCCTTCTGGAAGAACGCTCTGCAACATACGCAACGTCTCCAACCGTTTCGCCTCGGCGATCGGTCCCCGGGTCGCCGATTCGGTCACGGCGAGGATGGCGGTGGCCACCATGCCGACCACCATCAGGATTATCCCCATTCTTAAATAATCCGGCATTACTGGACTCCTCTATACGCTGCTGGTCGCCAAAGTCATGCAACTTGTCCGTAGGCGGTTGGCCGAGTGTACTGGTCGATCAACGGCACAATGGCATTCATGATGACCACGGCAAAAGAGACCCCTTCCGGGTAACCGCTCCAAGTACGAATGAGGTAGGTCAACAGGCCACAACCCAGCCCAAAAATAATCTGCCCCTTGATCGATATGGGCGAGGTGACCATATCCGTCGCCATGAAAAAGGCACCGATGACCAAACCGCCCGTCACCAGATGAAAAATGGGATCGGGATAGTGGACAGAATCATAGACCCAGAATATCGTGGCGGGTACCAGACACCCCACAAACATGGTGACCGGAATGTGCCAGGTAATCACCCTTTTTCGGAGCATGTAGAGACCACCCAACGCCAGCAACAGGGCCGATGTCTCCCCCAAAGAACCACCGATCAACCCCCCGGCGGCCTTTACCTCATCGAAACCGTACTCGCCACCCAGTGCCTCGTGCACCGTTTTGCCGCGACCGGTCTCCGTGCGATACTGCCCAAGGGGTGTGGCAGAGGAGACGACATCCACCAATTCGGGTGTGGCCTGATGGCCCGTCATGATGATGGCCACCGAATCCGTCAAGGAATAGGCCTGTTCACTGAACAGGGGATAGACCGCCGGCCAGGCGGTCATCTGCACCGGAAAGGAGATCAGGAGAAAGACCCGGGCGATCAGTGCGGGGTTGAAGAGGTTGTATCCCAACCCCCCATAGACCTGTTTGCCCGCCAGAACCGCAAAAACAGCCCCGGAGACACAGATCCACCAGGGGGCATGGGGCGGCAAGGTCAAGGCCAGCAGCAGGCCAGTCAATACGACCGAATGGTCCCCCAGGGTCGAGGGACGACCGCGCAGCTTGAGAAACAGATATTCCGTCACCAGACAGGCCGCAATGGTAATCAGGATGACCAGCAAGGCCGGCCAACCGAATATCATAATGGCCATGGCCGTCGCGGGCATCAAGGCCCAGATCACCGCCTTCATGAGCTGGGCAACCGAGTCACCATCGTGAACATGGGGAGAAGAGGTAAGGAGCAGATTGGTTTGACTCATGACATTTGACTAGCCTCCCTGTAAAACACCTTCGGACAATACATCATTCCCGCCCTCATTGTTATTCCTTGGCCGCCGCCTTGGCCGCCCGCGCCGCCTTGGCCGCCTGAGCCGCCCGCGCCGCCCGCGCCGCCTTGCTTTCTGCCTCTCCGCCCGTGGTGGCGGATGGTTCCGAACCACCTGCTGGCCCGGCAGACGGTTCCGTCGGCGCAACAACGGCACCGGCATCGGCTTCCGCCGCCTTTTTCCGGGCGATCATCGCCGCCTTCATCGCCTCTTTTTGGCGTTCTTTTTCGGCCTTTTCCTGCTCCACCCGAGCCGCCTTGGCCTTGATCCGGCTTTTGTCCAAATCCAATTTTTTCTGGGCACGCCGGTCGGCCTGGATCACCATCTTGGCATAGCGGAAATAATGGACCAGGGGGACGTTGGCCGGACAAACGTAGGCACAGGAACCACACTCGATACAATCCATGAGATGGAGTTCCGGCATGGCATCCATCTGCCCAACCTTGGCGCGCCAGGCCATCTCGGAGGGCACCAGACACATGGGACAGGCCTCCACGCACCGACCGCACCGGATGCACGGCTGTTCCGGCTTCTCCACAATCTCGTCCTGGAGCAGGGCCAAAACCCCCGCCACCCCCTTCACCACCGGCACATCCATGTTATGGATGGCCAACCCCATCATCGGTCCACCCAGGACCAGTTTGCGCACACCGGGGTTCAACCCGCCGCTGTATTCAATCAAATCCCGGATGGGGGTGCCCAGGAAACACTCCAGGTTGGCGGGCTTGACCACACCCCGGCCCGATACCGTCACCACACGGGTAATCAAGGGGCGACCATGCACCACCGCTTCGTAAATGGAATAGGCCGTGGCGACATTGTGTACCAGCAGACCGATATCCACCAACCGCGCCCCGGAGGGCACCTGCCGTCCGGTGACGGCCTCCACCAGCTGCTGCCTCGCCCCTTGCGGATACATGGTCGGCATGGCCTGTACCCGCATCCCCGGAAACGGCTTGACGGCCTCGGTCATGGCACGAATGGCCCTCGGCTTGTTGTCCTCGATACCGATGACACACCGGGTGTTTTCAAGGGTATACATCATGATCTCGATGCCCGCCACAATTTCACGGGCACGTTCTTCCATCAACCGTTCGTCACTGGTCAGGTAGGGTTCGCACTCCGCTCCATTGATCAGCAGCAGGTCCACATGCTTGCCTTTCGCAGGGGACATTTTGATAAAACTCGGATAAACGGCCCCCCCCAGGCCGACAATACCCGCATCGCGAATTTTGGCCTGAATCTCCGTCCTCGGAGCCGACAAGGGATTATCAATCCCCCGAATGCTCTCGGCCCATTGATCCTTGCCATCGGGATCGATGATCACGCTCAGCATGGTCAGGCCAGAAGGATGACCCGCCGTATATTCCTCGATGGCCACAACAGTGCCGGAAGTGGGTGCATGGACCGGAGCCGACACCCAGGCATCCGACCGGCCAATGGTTTCACCCTTGTACACCTTTTGCCCCACCACCACGCAGGGATCACAAGGCTGACCGGCATGTTGATGCAAAGGCACATACAACCGCTTGGGTATGGGCAGTGACTCAATGGCACAGTGCCCGGACAACCCTTTGTTGCCTTCGGGATGGACTCCTCCGTGAAATGACCCTAACACCTTGGACACTCCTCGCTCGTGGATGTGATGGCCCGTGTGCCCCACTGGACAGGACGGACATGAATGAAGGCTGTTGACATGGAAACCGTCAGTGCACGGACCGGGCACTCGCCCCGGTGGGTTTTTCCCACTTCCAATCATAGAGCGTTTGCGGCACCGGAACCATCTCAATGCAGTCCACCGGACACGGCTCAACACAGGCTTTGCAGTTGGTACACCAACTGGCAATCACCGTGTGCGACTGTTTGTTGGCCCCCACAATGGCATCCACCGGGCACGCCTTGATGCAGGCCGTGCAGCCAATACACCGGGCTTCGTCTATCAACGCCACACGAGGCCCTTCATCGTTGGCCACCGCCACCGGATCAACACCCAAAATATCAGCGATGGCCTTGATGGTGGGCATACCACCCGGAACACAGAGATTGATGGCCACATTGCCATCCAGGGCCGAAGCCGCCAGGGCATCGGCATAAGCCTGACACCCCGGATAACCGCAATTGGCGCAATTGCTGGCGGGCAGGACCGCCACCAACCGGTCCGCCAGGGGATTCCCCTGAACATAAAACTTTTTCGCCGCCAACCCCAGGCCAACGCCAGAGACCAGGGCCAAGCCACTCATGCTCAAAACCGCATTAATCATGGTGTACTCCTTTGCGATACCCGCATCAAACCCCGCCGAAACGCCGCAACCGCAGACCACCGATTTCGGGAAAAGAGAAACATGCACCCTTTCTGCCGGCACAAACCACCCGCCCATCGCGTTGTCCAACGGCAGGGGAGAAAAAAACACCACACCGACAAGGGCAGATTCATACACGTGTCGGAGAATGGAGACAATGAAAAATTTTCTCTTGTCACAAAAAATATCTGGATCTCTCCCTTTGTTCGGTCGGAGATGGGGCCTTGACTTGCCCGGATTGCACGGTATCCTCGGTCCCCACAGAGGGGTTCTTTAAAAGGCACTTTTTTCAGGAGAGTGGCATGTCTTCCGTTCAGGAACAACAGGTTCTGGATGCACTACAGCAGGTGATGGATCCCGATTTGCACCGCAACATTGTCAGTCTGGGTTTTATCAAAAATATACAGATTCGGGGGGGGGATGTCTCTTTCACCCTGGAGTTGACCACGCCCGCCTGTCCGGTCAAGGAAAAACTGAAAACAGAGGCAATGGCGGTCGTCGCCGCCATTCCGGGCGTGACGACTGTGCAGGTACAGATGACGGCCCGGGTGCGCGCCGCTCAGCACACGATGGAGACCCGTCTGTTGCCTGGGGTAAAGAATATTATCGCGGTGGCCTCCGGCAAAGGGGGGGTGGGCAAATCGACCACGGCGGTCAATCTGGCCATCGCCCTGGCGCAGAGTGGGGCCGCCGTGGGCATTCTGGATGCGGACATTTATGGCCCCAGTCTGCCACGCATGTTGAATGTGACGGGCAAACCCACGCAGTCGGAAGAAAAAGGCAAGGTGCAACCCTCCATCGCCTATGGCATGAAGGTCATCTCCATGGGATTTTTCATGGATGAAGAGACGCCGGTGGTGTGGCGCGGTCCGATGGTGGGGATGGCCGTTGAGCAACTCTTGCGGGATATTGATTGGGGCGAGTTGGACTATCTGGTGGTGGACCTGCCGCCCGGCACGGGCGATGCCCAACTGACCTTGACCCAAAAGGTGCCGATTACCGGGGTCATCATCGTATCAACCCCCCAGGATGTCGCCCTGGCCGATGTCAAGAAGGCGATCAACATGTTCCGAAAGGTGGATGTCGCCATTCTGGGTGTCATTGAAAACATGTCCTATTTTCTCTGTCCCAGCTGTGGCCATCGCTCGGAAATTTTTTCCCATGGTGGCGCGTTGCGGGAGGCTGTGGCGGGGGGAATGGTCTTTCTGGGCCACATTCCCCTGGATACCACCATCTGCGAAAATGCGGACGCAGGCACACCCATCGTCGTCGCCCTGCCCGACAGCCCGCAAACGGCCATCTATCGAAAAATTGCCTCCAAGGTGGCGGCCCAGGTGGCCACCCGACAGTTTGACTCGAAACCGTTCCCCGCCATTGTTGTCGAGTAGAAAGACGAGGAGGGGTCTCCCCCGAAGCCCCACCGGGGGAGATCATCTCCCCCGGACCACCATCCATTTGAAAGAAATGGCTATTTGACGGCGATCTCCTCCAACGTCAACCGACCCACGACCAACAGCATCTGGAAACGGGCCAGTTCCAGGCTGTAACGGTTTTTCGCCCAATCCGTTTGACTGGAGAACAGCTCATGTTCGGAATCCAGCAGATCCAGTGCCGTGCGTGAACCCGCCTGAAATTCCCGCTCCACGCCATCCCGCGCCATCCTGGCCGCCGCCACAATGCGGCTGGAAGAGGTGGTCAGTGCCTGACTGCTTTGCAGGTCCAGATAGGCCTTTTCAATCTCGCGATGGGCTTGCCGATGCAGACGATCCAACTCTGCCCACTGGGCATCCCGTCTGGCCTGGGCCTCGGCGGTCTTGGAGAGGGTCATTCCCCCGGAAAAGAGAGGAAGTTCCATCTTCATCCCCAGGGTATAGCTGTTCACCTCCTCTTCGGTCGTTGCGACGACCGGGGTGCCCCCCTTCTGCCAAATGTGGCTGGCACTGGAGGTCAGGGCCACCGTTGGCCAGTGGCCAGCCCTCTCCTGCTTGATGACTCCTTCGGCCACGACCAGCCGCTTGTTGGAGGCCCGCAGATCGGGTCGCTGTTCCCGTTGTGCCAGCCAACCCTCCAGAGAACCCTCTCCGGGTGTCTGTCGGAAGGTCGGCAGGGCTAGCCCCTCCGTTGCCGGTGCCCCGACCACCTCGAAAAATTGGGCCTGGGCAACGGCCACATCGTTGTCCGCGCGGATTTTATCCGCCTGGGCCGAAGCCAGACGGGCCTCGGCCTGGCTGACACTGGTTCGGGTCAACTCACCCACCTGATGACGGGATTGGGTGGAGAGCAGATGCTGCCGCATCACCTGTTGGTTGCTCTCGGCCAAACGCGCAATTTCCCTCGCCTGCAACAGATCCACGGTCCCCTTGGCCACTTTGAAAAAGAGCGTCTGCACCACACCATCCAATTCATCCGCAAACGCACCGATCCAGGGTGCTGTCTGCTCAAAGGCGATCCACGCAGACCGGTTGTACAAGATGTGTGACAGCGTCACCCCGACCACCAGGGATTGTTCCGAGACCGAACCGCCCTGCCAACCGCTGTGACTGCTGTTGGGGGTAATACCCAGAGCCACGTTGGGCAGGAGCACGGCCCGACTCTGTGGCAACCGTTCCTGGGCGGCCACCAGATTGGCCTCGGCCACTTTAACCTCTGGATTGTGGTCCATGGCCAGGGCCAGGGTCTGAACAAAGGGGTCCGTATCACCGGCCATGGCACCGATGGACAACAGACAGAGCAGACCTGCGGCAAAACGGCTCAAGACGATTAAAGTAAATGGTGATCGACCAACCATGCAACGCGCTCCAGATATGGACACATCCCCTTCGAGAAAAACGGGGAAAAGGGTTGAACAATGAGTAAAAACGGTGCATTCTGACGTACCAGAGAACAGTTGGCCTGTTTGAGTGATACCCCCTGCGGGGTCGGTCGTCGGTTTGAACCGCCACAAGGACAGAAGGATACCCGTTTTTGGGAAAGAACACGAATGATAATATCACTTAAACGCAGTATGGTCGGTTTGTTGCTGGTGGTGATCTCTGCCTGTGGGGGCCTGCTGGCGGATCGGATGGCGGTCGGTGAGTCCGAGCGTCATCAACTTGCCTCGATGCGCCACAAGGTATCGGATGACGCCAGAGAGATGAGCGTGCAGATCGTGGATGGCCAGACCATGGGCATTGCGCTGCTGCTCGGCATCAACGAACCCCTCCTCAAGAGATCGGCCCTGGGCGAACTGCCACTGGACGCACCGGAGGTACTGAACCGAATCAAAAGCGCGACACAACTGATAGAAACCGATGGCATCTACATCATAAACGGCAAAGGTCTGGTCGTTGCCCATGAGACCAAACGGATCTCCTTCACCGGCCAGAATCTGGCCTTTCGCCCCTACTGGCAACAGGCCATGGCGGGTCGTCGCAGCGTGTACGCGGCCGTTGGCACCACCAGTGACGAAAGGGGGCTGTATGTCGCCGCCCCCCTGCATACCACCGAGCAACAGAGCAGTGCCATCATTGGCGCAGTGGTCATCAAACTCCAGGCCGACTTTCTTGACCAAAAACTGGCCACCATCGGCTCGCATGCCCTGTTGCTGTCACCACAAGCGGTTGTCTTTGCCTCATCCGACAATCAATGGCTGTACCATATGGGAGAGGAACCGACACCCGACAAGGTGGCGGCCATCGTTCAGCTCAGGCAGTTTGGCGAATTGTTCAAAAAATCGACCATCAACCGGTTGCCAATCCCTTTGGACCGGGATTTTTTTGCACTGAACGGTGTGCGTCATGCGATTGTTCAGGAGACGGTGGACTGGCATGACCCATCTGGACCGTGGAAGCTGGTTGTGCTCCAGGAGACCGGTTCCTGGTTGACCCGGTCCCAGCGTCTGGCGGTGGATCTGCTGGCCGGAATCGGCGTTTTTCTGTTCAGTGCCCTCGTTCTGCTGCACCAAAAGGGCCGACGCAACGAACAAAAAAATCGGGATGAATTGTTGGCTGTCCACAACACCCTGGAGGAACATGCCAGTCAGTTGGAGACCATTGTTCAGGAGAGGGCCAAGGATCTGGTGGTCAGCCAGGGAAAACTGGAAAACCTGATCCAGACGGGTCTGGAACTGGGTCATGAACGCGACCGCATGGAACTGCTCCGCAAGATTTTGTTCGGTGGTCGCAACCTGTTGCACTGCGATGTCGGCACGTTGTACCTGGTCACGGAACAGAAAACCTTGAGCTTTGCCATGCGAACCAATGACACGGAGGCGTTGCCCTCGTTTGAAATTCCCCTTTACGACGAGACCGGTGCACCCATCGAGCGATTCATCTCCACCTGGTGCGCCCTGCACAACGCCCCGGTCATCATCGACGATATCTACCAGGAGACCCATTTTGATGTCTCTGGAACCAGAAAATTTGATGCCGCCAGCGGCTATCGAACCGTTTCCATGCTTACTGTCCCCATCGCCCCACGGGAAGGAGAGGTCATCGGGGTATTGCAATTCCTCAATGCGCTAGACCCAGAAACCGGTCAAATTACTGTTTTCTCACCAGAATTGGTTCGCTTCGTCACCGCCATGGCGGCGCAGGCAGGGGTGGCCCTTGATAATCATCACCTGATCGAGTCCCAGAAGGCGTTGATGGATGCCTTGATCAAGCTGATTGCAGGTGCCATCGACACCAAGAGTCCCTATACCGGTGGCCACTGTGAGCGGGTTCCGGAACTGGGCATCATGCTGGCCGAGGAGGCCAGCAAGGCGACGGAGGGCGAACTCGCCGACTTTCGCTTTGAAACCAAGGAGGAGTGGCGCGAATTTCAGATCGGTGCCTGGTTGCACGACTGCGGAAAGGTCACCACCCCGGAGTATGTGGTGGACAAGGCCACCAAGCTGGAAACCCTCTACAACCGTATCCACGAAATTCGTGTGCGGTTTGAGGTTCTGTTGCGGGATGCCATGATTGACCGCCTGGAGTCCATCGCCAGTGGTGTCGATGCAGAGACGGCCACCGCCCGTTTTGAGGCCCGAAAGGGGCAACTCATCGACGACTTTGCCTTCATCGCCGAATGCAACCTGGGCGATACCTTTCTGACGGCGGAACGACTCGAACGTCTGCAACGCATCGCCAGGGAGAGTTGGCTGCGACATTTCGACGATCGTATCGGGCTTTCCTATGCCGAGCTTGACCGCCACGAAAGCCATCTCCCATCGCTGCCGGTCACCGAACCGTTGTTGGCCGACCGACCGGAACACATTATCCCGCGGACGGACTCCGCTGCCGATGACCCGAAACATGGCTTTCAGGTCAATATTCCAAAAAATCTTTACAACTATGGTGAGTTGTACAATTTGAGCACTGGCCGGGGCACCCTGACCGAGGAAGAACGGTTCAAGATTAACGAACATGTCATCCAGACCATCATGATGCTTGAGCAACTGCCGTTACCCAAAAACATGCAGCGGGTGCCTGAATATGCCGGTGCCCACCATGAGACTCTGATCGGCACGGGATATCCGCGCAAACTCCGCAAGGAGAGGCTCTCCATTCCCTCGCGCATCATGGCGATTGCCGATATATTCGAGGCATTGACCGCCTCTGATCGACCGTACAAGTTGCCCAAAAAGCTCTCCGAGGCGGTTAAAATTTTGTTCTTTTTTAAAAAAGACGGCCACATCGATCCAGACTTGTTCGACATGTTCCTCCGTTCGGGCGTCTATCAACGGTACGCCGATAAATATTTGCGCGCCGAGCAGATTGATGCAGTGGAGATCCAGCCATACCTCTCCTGAAGATCCGAGCGGATCGCCCATGCCGAAGAGGAGTTTACCTGCCGGGTCACCCGCAACGTGGAAAATCTGGAACGCATTCGGGCACTGGAAGAGGCCGCCATCCGTGATTTTCTGACGGGCCTGCATAATCGACGCTTTCTGCGGGAGGTGGGGGCACAGTTGTTCGCAGGTCTGGGGAATGGTCAACAAACCCTGTGTGCGGCCATGCTGGATGTGGATTTTTTTAAAAAGGTGAACGATACCTACGGCCACGAGGCCGGTGACGCCGTATTGCAAAAGATCGGCGCACTCCTCAAAAAACAGTTCGTCCAACCCCACGTTGTGGCACGGATCGGAGGAGAGGAGTTTTGCATGTTACTGGTCAACATGTCGCAGTCGGCATTGGAGGCACTTTTTGAAAAGGTGCGCCTCTCGATCCAGGAATCCCTCATCCTGCACAACAACTTCCCTGTTCCCATCACCGTCAGCATCGGGGTCTCGACCCAGGTGACCAACACCCTGAATGAGCTGCTCAACCAGGCCGATGCGGCTTTGTATATCGCCAAACACACCGGTCGAAACCGGGTGGTGTTCCATCAACCGGTTGCCGATCCGTCCGCGTAGTCGGCCTCTCTGTTTGATCGACAAACCTTGGCACCTGTCGGGCTTGTCTGTAGAATGACCGAGATCGTTACCCCATCGCCTGGAGAGACAAAACCCGATGAATACCCACGCCAACCGAGAAAAGATTATCCGGTTTCTGAAAACCATCACCCGCCCGGATGCCCCCGTGGACCGCATCGATGACAGGGACGGATTGATCAAATCCGGTCTCATCGACTCGCTGGCCATGTTGGAAATTATCGGTTTTTTGGAATCCGAGTTCAGGATTGATTTTTCCGAGACCGGCGTCAATCCCACCGAAATGGAATCCATTCAGAAAATATTGGATTTAATCGAAAAACGCGCCCATTGACGGCCAGATCCTCCTGGTCGCTCTCTCCTCTGATCGTGCCCTTTTCCCTGTGGACCCTTGAGTCACCGCCCTCCAAGAATACTTTTTAGGGTTAAAAAACAAACCGGAAACCGTTTGGTCTTGCCAAGAAGATTTGATATGGGTTATATTGAGACGACTTCAATCTCTTGAACAAGGATCCAACACCATGACGCTCTCTGAACGCATTCACCTGGCCCGCAAACAGGCCAATCTGACCCAAAAAGAGTTGGCCAACCAGGTCGGTATCAGTCAAACGGCCATCCACAAACTGGAGGGCGGTTCCTCCAAATCCTCACGACGGACGGTCGCCATTGCCCTGGCCTGTGGTGTCGATCCCATTTGGTTGGATACCGGACGCGGGGAGGTCTCTCTCCACGGAGCGAGATCGGACACCGGCCAAACCGGATTCATCCGACCCACCCAAGAGGGAGGAAATCCTTGGTCGCCCGTTCTTGCCCGACTTCCCCTCATCTCCTGGGAAGAGGCCAATCGGTCGTGCGATGAACCGGCTGAATCGTTTCATCCCAAAACGGTGGAAGCCTGGATCCCGGTGGCCCCCCGGTCCAGTCACCGCACCTTCGCCCTGCATGTCCCGGATGACTCCATGACGCCGGAGTTTTGCGAGGGAGAGATCCTCATCGTCGATCCAACGCTGCCGGGCACACACAATCAATTTGTCATTGCCCGCATGGAAGGCGATGCAGCGGCCACCTTCAAACAGTTGATCATGGTCGGCCAGCAGACCTATCTGAAACCATTGAACACCCGTTATCCCTTGATCCATGTCCAGGGTTCCCTGGCGATCTGCGGCGTTGTTGTTGGAAAATATAGAGAATATTAGCCAATCAGGTCAAACAAGACACTCCGCTCCACACCGTGCCGGATTCCAATGGCCACCCGTTTTCGGGCACCAGACCCGCCGGACCGTATGAACGACACCTTGACCGTCCGTCTCACTCCCTGCGAACGTTTTGTGGTTGCAGGAGGTGGAAGAGATGTGATATTCCTCCATCCAACCCACCTGGACCACGTGGGAGAGAGACGAACGGAAGATGCCTTTGATGGAAATCATTGATTTTCTGGAGTCACTGTTTCATATTGGCTCTTTTGAGACCTTGGGCTGGCCCCACTCATCCTGGATCGATTCGGAACAGACTTGAGTTGAATCAAAAAAGAGACCCAGTCACCGCAACCATTCCCGGTCTGTCCACGGGTTCAAGGGGCTTGGTGTGGGCATCTGTCGCACGACCCATTGCACAGTTTCCCTGTCTTCGGGCCTTAAGAAAAACGGGAGGAGGTTAGCCACAACCACGATGACAAGCCAGGCATCCAGACACGCCGAACAGGTTCAACCGTTGCGGACAGGGGGGGAGTCATCCCAAACAACCCTTGCATCTCTTTATAAAAGCCTTTCACAGTTTCACGAAAATCCCCGCTTGATTGCCTGGTCAACCACCCTGAAAGGCACTGTTTTCCTGTGGACAACGGTCTCTCTCCTGCTGGGTCTGGCACAATATCTGGACCTGATGTCGCTGACAATCCTGATACCATTAATGATTCTGACCCAACGGTTTCCCGCCCAGCGGATGTGGATCATGGGTATGGGCATGGGTGGCCTGTTCCTTCACAAAAAATTGAGCCAATTGCTCGTCACCGACCTTTTCTGGTTTGCGGTCGATGCCGGAATGGTCGTGGGACTGCTCTATATTTTCTTCCGAATCGCCCAATCCTTTGCCAAACTGCCCAGGATGGTACGCCATTATCCGCAAATTTTTCTGCATCTTCTGCTGTGGTCCGGTATCGCCGCCATCGCCATTCTGCCCGCCAACTTCCACACGGATCCGGCCTGGATAACCACATCCAACCTGTCCATATGTCTGCTCTTTTTTTCTTTCCTGATC
>CAIWLA010000229.1 GCA_903913345.1 uncultured Magnetococcales bacterium
GGTTCTTTCCCAGGTGGAGGCCTATTATTTGCAGCAACCCGAAATCGCCAATGTGATTGGGGTGGCGGGGTTCAGCTTTTTCGGACGCGGGCCGAATGCCGCCATTGCCGTTACCCGTCTCAAGGATTGGGACGAACGGGAAAAACCCGAACAGCAGGCCGCTGCGGTGGTTTTGCGGGCCAACATGGCCTTGTCGCGCATCAAGGAGTCGCTTATTTTCGCCATCAATGTGCCGCCGATTCCCGAACTGGCGGCGGTGGGGGGGTTTGATTTGCGTTTGCAGGATCGTGGCGGGTTGGGTCGTGTGGCGTTGCTGGAGGCCCGCAACCAGTTGCTGGGGTTGGCGAGTCAGGATCCCACCCTGGCGGGGGTGCGACCGGAGGGGTTGGAGGCGGGTCCGCAACTGTTGATGACGGTGGACCGCACCAAGGCCACGGCCATGGGGATCGATCTGACCGAATTGAACGAGACCTTGCAGGTGGCGTTAGGTTCGGCCTATATCAATGATTTTACCAAGGATGGGCGGATTTTGCGGGTGCAGATGCAGGCCGATGCCGCCACCCGTGCCGATCGGGAGGCGATTCTGGCGGTGCGGGTGCGCAATCGGAATGGTGATTTGATTCCGCTGGCGGAGATCATCCAGACCCAATGGGCGGCCGATTCGCCCAAGTTGGACCGGTATAACGGGATGCCCGCCATGAAGTTGTCCGGGAATCCTGCCCCTGGTCGGAGCACGGGCGAGGCCATGGCGGCCATGGAGCGGTTGACCCATCAGTTGCCGCCTGGGATTGGTTTTGAGTGGTCGGCCACCTCGTTCGAGGAGTCTTTGGCGGGTGCCCAGGTGCCCATGTTGTTTGGGATCTCTTTGCTGGTGGTTTTTTTGTGTCTGGCGGCTTTGTATGAGAGTTGGTCCATTCCGTTTGCGGTGTTGTTGATCGTCCCGATTGGCCTGTTTGGTGCGGTGTTGGCGGTGATGGGGATGGGGATGCCCAATGATGTCTATTTCAAGGTGGGGTTGGTGGCGGTGATCGGTCTCTCGGCGAAAAACGCTATTTTAATCGTCGAATTTGCCCGGACGTTGTCGATGCAGGGGTTGACGTTGGTTGAGGCCACGTTGGATGCGTGTCGGATGCGGTTTCGGCCTATTGTCATGACTTCGGTGGCTTTTATTTTGGGTGTCATGCCGTTGGTGTTGTCCACGGGGGCGGGGGCTTCCAGTCGGCGTGCCATTGGCACGGGGGTGATGGGGGGGATGGTGTCGGCCACGGTGTTGGGTTTGTTTTTGATTCCGATGTTGTTTGTGGCGGTGCGGCGGGTGTTCCCGGAGCGGAAGTCTCATCCGCCGGGTGATGATCCTGTGTAGTATTGCAGGGGTCCGGGGACCGTCACGGTCCCCGGTGGGAGTCCAGAGGGCAAAGCCCTCTGGTGGGGTCCGGGGCGAGAGCACCGTTTGTTTTTATTTCAGCGTGGCTTTGTTCTAATCCCCGAATCACTCATGGCAGAGACACTTTTCTCCCCTGGCCGCCTGGTTCAGGGTTTTCATGATGCCACACTCCCCCGCCTGCTGGCGCAACGCGCATTCGGCGCGCAAGACGTGCAGTTGCTCCAGCAAGATGCGCATCGCCCCCATCTGCTCCTGAACACGGGCAATCTGGGTGTCCAACAGGGTGTTGACCTGCTCGCAATCCTGATGGGGATGATACCGAAAATTCAACAATACCTTGATCTCGGCCAGCTTCATCCCCAGGGAGCGGCAATGCCGTATGAATTGCAAATCCTCCAACTGCTGCACGGCATACCGACGATACCCCGAACCATCCCGCGCCGGTGCCGACAACAGCCCCTCCTTTTCATAATAACGGACCGTCTCCACCTCACAGCCGGTCCGTTTGGCCAGCTCTCCAATGCGCATGACAACCCCCTGCCTGACTTTCTGGATGATTCGCAAAAAAAACCGTTGACCCTGTAGCAACTACAGGGTGTCCAATGGGCAACTGTGAACCACTGCCATTGATCCAACAAAAGAGAGTCTACCATGAATGGCCCGTTCGAGCATCCTCATTCCTGTTGCACCAAATCCCATTGCGGTGCGGCTGTTGTGGCGGCTCCCTTCCCGGTGTCGGTCCCGATCCCCGCCACCCTCCCCCTGGATGCCGAGCGGGTGCTGTTTCGGATCGACAAGATGGATTGCCCGATGGAGGAGCAACTGATTCGGAAAAAGTTGACCAATACCGAGGGGGTGCTCCAGTTGGAGTTCAACCTGATGCAAAACCGGCTGACGGTCTGGCATCGAGGCAGCAGCCGGGCGCGTCTGGAGGCGGCCTTGTGCGCCATCGACATGGCCCCGACCCCGGAGGCGACCGGGGAGGAGCAGATCGGTCGCCTCATGCCGAGGCGGTCATCGATTGCCCCCCGGACCGCCATCCTGATGGGCCTCTCCGGTCTGGCGGCCTGTACCGCCGAAATGGTGGTCTGGATCGGTCAGGAGGAGGGTGCCTGGCCCGTGATGGCCCTCTCCCTGTTGGCCATCCTGACCGGCGGCCTGGGCACCCTGAAAAAGGGATATATTGCCCTGTGCAATCTCTCCCTCAATATCCATTTTTTGATGAGCATCGCCGTGCTGGGGGCCGTCTCGATCGGGCAATGGCCGGAGGCGGCGATGGTCGTCTTTCTCTTCGGCGTGGCGGAGATGATCGAGGCCCTCTCCCTGGATCGGGCACGCCATGCCATCCAGAATTTGATGACCCTGGCCCCGGAGACCGCAACCGTGCAGAGGAGGGAGGGGCACTGGGTGACGCTGGATGTCAGCCGGATTGCCCTGGGGGAGATCATCCGGGTCAAACCGGGGGAGCGCATCCCCCTGGATGGGGTGGTGGTGGCGGGTCAATCCAGCGTCAACCAGTCTCCCATCACGGGGGAGAGCATCCCGGTGGCCAAACAGATCGGCGATTCGCTCTATGCGGGCACCATCAACGAACGGGGGGTGCTGGAGTGCCGGGTGACCGCCGACCGGGACCATACCACCCTGGCCCGGATTGTTGCCTCGGTCCAGGATGCCCAGGCCCAGCGGGCACCCACCCAACGGTTTGTCGATCAATTTGCCGCCTGGTATACCCCGGCGGTCGTGGGGTTTGCCACGCTGGTGGCGATCGTGCCGCCCCTGTTGGCCATGGGTTCCTTTGCCGATTGGCTCTACAACGCCCTGGTGTTGCTGGTGGTGGCCTGTCCCTGTGCCCTGGTCATCTCCACCCCGGTCACCATCGTCAGTGGTCTGGCCACGGCGGCCCGGCGGGGCATCCTGATCAAAGGCGGCATCCATCTGGAAGAGGGGCACCGCCTCCGGGTGGTGGCCATGGACAAGACCGGCACCCTGACCCACGGTCGTTTGACGATCACCGACGTGGTGCCCCTGGCCGACTACAATGAGGCGGACATTCTCCGGTTGGCCGCCGGTCTGGAGATGCACTCGGAACATCCCATGGCCAATGCCATCGTCTCCGCCTGGCAGGCGCGGGGTTCTCTGCCGGAGGTGGCCGATTTTGAATCCTTGACCGGACGCGGGGTGCGGGGAACGATGGCGGGCAAGACCTATTATATCGGCAACCATCGGTTGGTGGAGGCGTTGGGCATCTGCAATCTGCCGACCGAGGCCGTTTTGCTGCGGTTGGAACAGGAGGCCAAAACGGCCGTCATTCTGGCCTCCGGGACGACCACTCTGGCGGTGATCGGTGCCATGGATGTCGTGCGGGAAGAGGCGGCGGATGCCGTGCGGGATCTGCACCAACTGGGCCTCCCGGTGATCATGTTGACCGGAGACAATCGGGCCACGGCCCAGGCCATTGCGGCCCGGACCGGTATTGACGAGGTGCGGGCCGAATTGTTGCCGGAGGATAAACTGGCGACGATTGCCACCCTGTTGCAGCAATATGGCCGGGTGGGGATGGTGGGTGATGGCATCA
>CAIWLA010000230.1 GCA_903913345.1 uncultured Magnetococcales bacterium
CATTCTTTCCGTCTTTTTCCTGGGTTCGGCGTGGTGTGCCATCTGTCCGTGGGATGCCCTGGCCGTCTGGCTGAATCGGCGTCGTCTGTGGAAACGGGGTGTGGAGGAGGATGGTTTGGGGTGGCGACTGCCCGCGCCGCTCAGAACCGTTTGGCCGGCCCTGGTGTTGTTTATTGGGCTGACCTGGCTGGAATTGGGGGTGGGCATCACCTTGAACCCGGCGGCCACCGCCCTGTTGGCCCTGCTGATGGTGGTTTTGACCACCACCTCTCTGGCCCTGTTTGAACGCAAATCATTCTGCCGCTATCTCTGTCCCGTCGGTCGCACCATCGGGTTTTATGCCCAACTGGCCCCCCTGGAGCTGCGTTCCCTGGACCCGGACCGTTGTCGGGTCTGTACCACCCTGGAATGCTACCACGGCACCCAGGAGATTGAACCGTGTCCCACCTTTTTGACCATGGGGCGGCTCTCCCAGAATACCTATTGCCTCTCTTGTGGGGCGTGTGTCATGAGTTGCCCGGACCATCTCGTCTCCTGGCGATGGCGTCCCATGGCGGCCGAGGCGGCGGTCGGGGCGCGTCCCCACTGGGATGAGGCCTGGTTCATGGTGGTGTTGCTGGCTCTGACCTCTTTTCATGGGATCACCATGATGCCGGTCTGGGAGGAGGTGCAACGGGCCATTGTCCCGCATTTGGGCAGCAAAGGCTCTTTTCTCCTCGCGTTTTCCCTGGGGATGGGGGTCTGTCTGGCCGTTCCGATCGCCCTTTATGCCCTGGTGGTGGAGATGACGCGCCGTTTTTTCATCCCAGAGATTTCCTTTCGGCGGCTTTTTGCCTCCTTTTCGTTTGCGGTGTTGCCGGTGGCTTTTGCCTATCATCTCGCCCACAATTTAAACCATCTCGTCCGGGAGGGGGTTGGACTCGCCCAGGTATGGGCCAATCCCTTCGGCATCGGCACGTTGCCCATGACCCCCGTGGAACATCAATGGCGCATGTTGGAGATTTTGATCCCGGAGTCGGCCCTGTTTGCCGGTCAGGCGGCCCTGTTTTTGCTGGGCTATGGGCTGGCAGCGACCATTTTGCGCCAGCGGGTGGCCGGGTTGGGTGGTCGAAGGGGGGCATTGGCCCCCATGCTGATTTTTTTGGGGGGATGTACGGGTTTCAACATCTGGCTGGTCGTGCAGAGCATGGTCATGAGGTTATAGTGGAACGTCGCCAATTTTTTCGTCTGGGGCTGGAAAGGGCTATGAAAACCGTGGTGGAACTGGTGGACAGCGCGGTGGAACGCCATGCTGGTCGCTGGTTTCGCCCCCCCCATGCCCAGGGGGAGATGGCCTTTTTGCTCGCCTGCACCCGTTGCGACCTCTGTATCCAGGCCTGTCCTTATGGCATTCTGTTTCCCCTGCCGTTGGCACAGGGTGTCCAGGTGGTGGGCACCCCGGCCATGGATCTCTCGACCCAGGGGTGCCATTTGTGTTCCGATTGGCCCTGTGTGCGGGTGTGTGAACCGGGTGCCCTGCGCCTGCCCAGGGTGGCGGATGGTGTGGTGCCCCCGTTGCCGCGTCTGGCCACCATCACCCTGGACCCGGCTCGGTGTCTGCCCTACCAGGGGCCGGAATGCGGGGCCTGTGGGTCGGTCTGTCCCGTGCCCGGTGCCCTCGCCTGGGAGGGGCCTCGCCCCATAAGCGTTAACCTAACGATTCCAAAGTTGGCATCTGGCGTTTTCGCTTCCTTGGTGAGTCAGCAAGCCAATCAATTATTTTATGCCAGTTTTCCATGACTTCCGTGAAACTGAAAATCGGCAAAGCAGCCTGCTGGACCAGATGGATGAAAAAAGAAAATTCACGC
>CAIWLA010000231.1 GCA_903913345.1 uncultured Magnetococcales bacterium
AAACAAGGATCTGGCCGCACTGTTGATTTTCACCAATCAATTTGCCTCCATGATGCAAAGCCAGTTGCAATTGGTGGATGTGTTGGACAACTTGGCCACGGAGACGCCCGGCAAGGCGTTGCGTGAGGCCGTCGAGGAGATTGCGGCCGATGTGCGTGGGGGGGTCGATTTTGCCGATTCCCTGGAAAACTATCCCAAATTGTTCAGTGAAATATTTGTCAATGTGGTACGGGCAGGCATGGAGTCGGGACGTCTGGCCGACTCCCTGACCCAGGTTTCCGTCTATCTGACCAAGACCGATCAGATTGATCGCAAGCTCAAGGGTGCCCTCTCTTATCCGATTTTTATGGCTGTGGCGTTCTTCGGCATGTTCAATGCCATGGTCTTTTTTATCCTGCCCCGTTTTGCCGTCATGTTTACGCAGGCGAAAAAGGCCTTGCCCGCACCCACCCAACTGCTGTTGGATATGGGTGCATTCTGGAAAGGCAACTGGTATCTGCTCCTGGGGGGAATGGCCCTGATCTATGTGGGAGCGGTGGTCTGGACCTCCACCCGTGAGGGACGCCTGCTGTGGGATGAGTATAAACTGCAGATACCCATTGTCGGCAAGCTGTGGCGCATGTCTGCCCTGGCCCGTTTTTTGCGCACCTTTGCGGTGCAAATCAGGAATGAAGTCCCCCTGCTCAGGGCCTTGCGTCTGGCCGCCCCTTCCACCGGCAATGCCTTCATCGAGGAGGCCATTCTGGACATCGCCGACGAGGTGGAACGGGGGGTAAGCGTCTCCCATGCCTTTCGGGAGTATGATATATTTTCAGGCATTGTCATGCAGATGATTTCGGCGGGCGAGGAGGCAGGCAATCTGTCGGACCTCTTGCTCTCGGCGGCCGATTATTTTGAAAGACTCCTGGAAACCCAGACTGAAACGGTCACCGGCTTGATCAATCCCATCATGACGGTGGTGATTGGCCTGCTCATATCGGGCATGATGGTGGCCGCCTTTTTGCCGGTGTTCAGCATGGGATCCATCTCCGGTGGTTAACCAATCCGATGACCCACAATCCGATGATCCACAATCCGATGATCCACAATCCGATGATCCACAATCCGATGATTCACAATCCGATGATCCACAATCCGATGATCCACAATCCGATGATTCACACAATGGTACGCAAGAGACAACCATGACCACAGCCGATAATGACCATGACACGCCCCAGGATGGCTCCGTTGTGGAGGGGGGTGACACCACCCGCCGCCTGGGTGAGGACGATGTCACCCGTGCAGAGGTGGGCATTGAACTCCTGCTGGTCGGCCAGACTCCCCATAACGCCCTGTTCATCCTGATCCAGGCTCTGTATCAAAAAAAGGCGTTCCTGGATCTGCTGGCTGAAAAAGGTCAGTACATTGTTGTTGTGGACCCGACCTGCCGCATGGTGTTCAAACAGAATCAATTCAAGATTTCCCGCCGGGACATCGACACCCAGGGGGCACCGTCTGCCAAGGGCAGTTACAAACAGTTTTCCTATGAAGAGCAGTTTGAGCGGTACAAACAGAAAAAACTCTCCGAAGATTTTCGGGAGTATCACGAGATGAACAACAAACTGCTGCTGGAACTGGGCCGTGTCACCTTGATCGATCTGATGGAGTACGCCCGCACCGACTGTCTGGAGACCCTTCGACATGCAACGGAGGAACAGGCCAAACAACTGGCTTATGCGCATCTGTATGAGCTGCACGAGCGGCTTGAGCTGGTGTCGAAACTGACAGAGAAACATTTTCCGTTTTATTCCGATCCATCATAATGTATCAGGCCTTTTTCAATCTTCAGGAGCCGCCTTTTTCCATCACGCCTGACCCGCGTTTTCTCTATTTGGGACAGCATCATCGCGAGGCTCTGGCCCATCTGCTCTACAGTGTTCGAGGCAGCAGTGGCTTCATTTTGTTGACCGGAGAGGTTGGGGCAGGCAAAACCACGGTCTCCCGCTGTCTGGTCCGGCAAACGGCCGATCATGTGGATGTGGCCTTGATTTTCAATCCCCGGCTGTCCGCTCTGGAACTGGTGGCCTCCATCTGTGATGAGCTGGGCATTGTCTACCCGGAAACGGCCAGTATCAAGACCCTGTACGATGCCTTGAACCGCCATCTCCTGAACAGTTATGCCAACAATCGCATCACCGTTTTGCTCCTGGATGAGGCGCAAAATTTGAGTGTGGATCTGCTGGAGCAGGTACGCCTCCTGAGCAATCTGGAGACCGACCGGAAAAAGTTGCTGCAAATCATTTTGATCGGTCAACCGGAGCTGGTGGCCATTCTGGCGCAACCGGAGCTGCGTCAATTCAGCCAGCGGGTGACGGCCCGTTATCATATTGCGCCGCTCACCTTTTCAGAAACCCGTGGTTTTATTCGCCATCGGTTGGCAGTGGCGGGTTGCAAGCAACCCATTTTCAGCCTGGGTGCCCTATGGGTGATTCATCATGCGGCCAAAGGCATTCCCCGTCAAATCAACCAGATATGCGACCGTGCCCTGTTGGGTGCCTACACCCTGGGCCGTCATCGTGTCCATGCCTGGATTGCCCATAGTGCCGTCAGGGAGGTACTGGGCATTCCGCGCCGTGCCATTCGGCGTCTGCTGTTGGCCACACTCCTCCTGCTCGGTCTGGCGGTCAGTCTCCCAGGGTTGTCGCCCTTCCAGGAACATGAGGGTGCCCTGTTCCGGGCCGGGCGGGCCTTTGTGCAGGCACTGCGCCAGACTGGACAGGATCAACTGGCCCCTTTGGCGCGACCATCCCCGGCGACAACGGTGGTCGTGGCACCCTCCCAGGTGGGCAAACCCGATGGCGCGGCCATTGTTTCAGCAAAGGAGCCGGTTGTTTCGACGCCGTCCGCATCCCCGACAGTCAGTGCCACCGCACCGCAACCGGCGGTTGTCAACCCATCCGAGGTCCATCCACCAGGGGGGGCCGAGCCTTCGAGTCTATCCTTGTCACCGTCGAGGCAGATGACGGCCGCTGCACTGGTGACCGAGATGCCTCCCGTGGTCGACTCTCCCCTCCCTTCCGCCGAACCATCGCTCCCGGTGGTGGCCTCTCCGGTCGTGCCCGCCGAGCCATCGCCCCCGGTGGTGGCCTCTCCGGTCGTTCCCGCCGAACCATCGCCCCCGGTGGTGGCCTCTCCGGTGGTTTCCGCCGAGTCATCGCCCCCGGTGGTGGCCTCTCCGGTGGTTTCCGCCGAGTCATCGCCCCCGGTGGTGGCCTCTCCGGTGGTGGCTCCTCCGGTGGTCTCGACCAATCCACCTGCCCCGGTCAACGAATCGCCGGTCGGTCATGATCCTCAAACCCCCTCCCTGGAAACCCTCTTTGGGAGACCCAGTGAAGAGACCATCCATCAACAGGCCGTCCTGCCCCTTTTGTTCGGTTTATGGGGGGTCTCCGTGGACAAGCTGGGTTCCAACCTGTGTGGACAGGCGTTGAGTGTGGGGATGGCCTGTTATGATCTGGCGGGCAACTGGAATACCATACGCCAGTTGGGGCTGCCTGTGGTGGTCAAATTTGACTATTTTGACCGGGAACCCCGGTACGCGCTGGTCACGGCCCTGGGTCGCAAAACCGTCACCCTGCAATTTGCCCATCGGGAGGAGACCATTCTGCTCAGCGAGGCGGATCGGTATTGGTTTGGACAAATGACGATTGTGTGGCGGTTGACGCCGGGCAAGAAAAAATATCTGGGTATGGGGATGCAGGGAGAGGATATTGTTTGGCTGCGCAATCAATTGGCGCGGGCACTGAAGGAGGGTGCAACCGGCAAGGGATCAAAAACATTTGATGCCGAATTGCAGCAACGTTTGCGTCAATTTCAGGCGCAAATGTTTTTGAATGCAGACGGCATGGCTGGCCTGCGCTCTCTGGTTGCCCTGGATCTGGCCGCCCAGGATCCCAATCGTCCCACCCCCAGGCTGCGTCTTTTGCACGATGGAGATAACTGACGCCCATGTCTTATGTCCTTGACGCCCTGGAAAAATCTGAACAGGAACGGGTTGTGGGTACTGTTCCCAATGCCGGTGATATTGGGCGTGGTCCGGTTCGTTCCTCGCGGCGCGTGGGCTGGCTGATGTTGTTTGTGGGTGTGGGGTTGCTTCTGGCGGGTGGGGTCTATATGGGACTGGGAGATCGAGCGGAAAAACCGGTCGTTGCCAGGCCGGAGGCCAGTCGTGCCCCCGTTGTTGCCCAGGAAGAGAGGGTACTGACAGTATCTGCGGCCCCCCCTGCACCGGTGGCGGCCCCCCCTGCACCGGTGGCGGCACCGCCTGCACCGGTGGCGGCCCCCCCTGCACCGGTGGCGGC
>CAIWLA010000232.1 GCA_903913345.1 uncultured Magnetococcales bacterium
CAAAAGGTCAAGGAGGGGAAGAGGAGGAGTTTCATTGTCCTGTTCTGGTTGAAAAATCCATTATTGTCCATATTGTCTGCCGCTGCTGGTGTGGCGACGGGGATTTTTTTGTTGAGACATTAGACCGAACGTCCCCATCCGTTGCCTGCCCGTATCATGTCGACAATCAACGGAAAAGGCCCGTTTCAGACGGGCCTTTTTTTGTCCCAGGCAACGCACCAAGCGTTAAAAGCTGGATTTTTTCCTCCAGGGCGCGCATACTCGCGCCCGTTCGCTTGGGGTATGTCGGGTTAATTTTTTCAGAGAGCATGACAGATGAATCCTGTACGCAAGGTGGTGTTGGCCTATTCGGGTGGTTTGGATACTTCGATCATTCTGCGCTGGTTGCAGGAGGTGTATCAGTGCGAGGTGGTGGCCTTTTCCGCCGATCTGGGTCAGGGCGAGGAGTTGGAAGCGGCACGCACCAAGGCCATCGGGATGGGCGTCCGGGCGGAAAATATTTTTATCGAGGATCTCAAGGAGGAGTTTGTCCGGGATTTTGTCTTTCCCATGTACCGGGCCAATGCCCTCTATGAGGGGGTCTATCACCTGGGCACCTCCATTGCCCGACCACTGATTGCCAAAAAGCAGATTGAGATTGCCAACCGCACGGGCGCGGATGCGGTTTCACATGGTGCGACCGGCAAGGGGAATGATCAGGTCCGTTTTGAACTGGGCTATTATGCCCTGCGGCCCGACATTCGGGTGATCGCCCCCTGGCGCGAGTGGGATTTGACCTCGCGGGAAAAATTGCTGGCCTATGCCGATACCCATGGCATCCCGGTGGGACGGGACAAACGGGGGGAATCCCCCTATTCCATGGATCGCAATCTGCTGCACATCTCCTTTGAGGGCAAAATACTGGAAGATCCCTGGCGCGAACCGGAAGAGGATATGTTCATCCTGACGGTGGCACCGGAAAAGGCACCGGATCGGGCAACCTATATCGAATTGACCTTTGAACGGGGGGATCTGGTGGCGATCGATGGCGAAGCCGCCTCCCCGGCCACCTTGCTGGCACGGCTCAATCAGGTGGGGGGGGCCAACGGCATTGGCCGCCTGGATCTGGTGGAAAATCGGTATGTCGGCATGAAATCCCGTGGGGTGTATGAGACACCGGGCGGGACCATGCTGGGAGTGGCCCATCGGGCCATGGAATCCCTGACCCTGGATCGGGAGGTGGCCCATCTGAAAGACGAGCTGGCCCCGCGCTATGCCGCTTTGATTTATAACGGCTATTGGTTCAGCCCGGAACGGCTCATGCTTCAAGCCATGATCGATGCCTCGCAGGTCACGGTGTCGGGGGTGGTGCGCCTGAAATTGTACAAGGGGTCGGTACAGGTGGTGGGACGCCAATCGACGCGGAGCCTGTTTGATCCGGCCATCGTCACTTTTGAGGAGGATCACGGGGCCTTCAATCAGGCCGATGCGGGGGGATTCATCAAGCTGAATGCCCTGCGGATGCGCATCGCCGCCCTTTTGCAGCAAAAAATATCATGAGCAAGCTGTGGGGTGGGCGTTTTACGCAGCCCACCGATCAATTTGTGGAGACCTTTACGGCCTCCATTCACTGTGATGCCCGTCTCTATCCCCAGGATATTCAAGCCTCCACGGTCCACTGCCGCATGTTGGCGCGGCAGGGGATTATCAGCGTGGCCGATGCGGAGACCATCGTCGAAGGTCTGGCGCGGGTGCGTCAGGAGTTGGATGCGGGGCAGTTGCCCTTCCGGGAGAGCCTGGAAGATATCCATATGCACGTGGAGAGTCGTCTGCGAGAGCTGATCGGCCCGGTGGCGGGTCGGCTGCATACGGCCCGGTCGCGCAATGATCAGGTGGCCACCGATCTGCGTCTCTATCTGCGGGCGCAGGTGGATTGCATGTGCGGTGAGGTGCGTGCCCTGCAACGTGCCCTGCTGGCCCTGGCGAAGGATCATGTCGAGACCGTACTGCCGGGGTTGACCCATCTGCAAAATGCCCAGCCGGTCAGTTTTGCCCACCACCTGCTGGCCTATCGGGAGATGCTGGATCGGGACTGGCAACGCCTGGGGGATGGACGGCGACGTATCAACCAGTTGCCCCTGGGTTCGGCGGCCCTGGCGGGTACCCCCTTTCCCATCGATCGGGAGTGGGTGGCGCGGGAGTTGGGCTTTGACGGGATCTGCCGCAACTCGATGGATGCCGTCTCTGACCGGGATTTTGTGATCGAGTTGGCCGCGACCTGTGCCTTGATGATGGTCCATTTTTCCCGTTTTGCCGAAGAGCTGGTCCTCTGGTCCTCGCCATTGTTGGGGTTTGTGGAACTGCCGGACGCCTTCTGCACCGGCTCCAGTATCATGCCGCAGAAAAAAAATCCCGATGTGCCCGAACTGGTGCGGGGCAAGAGCGGGCGGGTGGTGGGCCATCTGAACGCCTTGTTGATCCTGATGAAGGGGTTGCCATTGACCTACAACCGGGACATGCAGGAGGACAAAGAGCCGATCTTTGACAGCGTGGATACGGTGCGTGGTTGCCTTCGGGTCTTGACCGACCTGATCCCCGGTATCGTGGTGCGCCGGGAGGTGATGGCGACGGCGGCGGATGTGGGTTTTACCAC
>CAIWLA010000233.1 GCA_903913345.1 uncultured Magnetococcales bacterium
CCGGATCTTCCCCCGGCAAAGACGCTGGTCCAGGAGACAAGATGGATGCCAGAGAGCTTATGGCTTTTTTTACTTCTCCACAGACGGCGTCCTGGATTTTTTGGAAAAAAAAAGAGGGCCCCCTGTGTGGCGAAACACCTGGGACTCAGGGCCGTGTTCATTATATTTTCGGACCCAGCGCATCAAAGTCTGATAATGCCGTGAGGTTCGCTTGGCCAACTGGGTGGGGTAACTCCCCAAAGCAATTTCGTAAAGTGCCAAAAACCGTTCCCGAGTTCGTTCATGACCTGCGCCCATAGACATATGGCGCAGGTCTTCCAGGGATTGGCCCCAACGAGCGTATTCTACCCTCAGCATGTCGCACCTCCTGATGTTAAGGAAACCTACATGCAGATAATGCCCTATTTGCGCCAAAAAAACTACACATTCCGCGCTGGGTGCGGTTTAGTGCGTTGCCTGGGACAACAAAAGGCCCGTCTGAAACGGGCCTTTTCCGTTGATTGTCGACATGATACGGGCAGGCAATGGATGGGGACGTTCGGTCTAATGTCTCAACAAAAAAATCCCCGTCGCCACACCAGCAGCGGCAGACAATATGGACAATAATGGATTTTTCAACCAGAACAGGACAATGAAACTCCTCCTCTTCCCCTCCTTGACCTTTTGAGAGGCACCGCAATGGGGGCAAATTGAAACTGTTTCATGAATTTCCTTGGCACAACCGCCACAGTTAATCATATCCATATCCTCGTTGTCTGCCAGTTCGGTTTGTGACACCTGTGCACAAACCCTTAAGGTGATCGCTGTGCTGGACCCAGGAAAACCCGACTGCATCTTGGACAAAACGAGCCTTCCTGTTGCCTGTTCAAACCGGACACCACTAAAAATACATGGTTTTCAATGGCAAAAGGACACGCAGCGGTCCCCGACTCACCCCATCAACCATTCCAGAACCGCCTTTTGCACATGCAGCCGGTTTTCGGCCTCGTCCCACACCACCGACTGCGGCCCATCCAACACCTCGGCGGTCACCTCTTCGCCCCGATGGGCAGGCAGACAGTGCATGAAGAGCGCGTCCTTCTGGGCCTCGCGCATCAAGGCGGCATCCACACAATAATGGGCAAAGGCCCGCGACCGCCGTTTTTGCTCCTTTTCCTGGCCCATCGAGGTCCAGGCATCCGTCGTCACGAGATCCGCCCCCGCCACCGCATCACGGGGATGACGCAACAGGGTGAGAGAACCCTGTCCACCCCAGACCGCCATCTCCTTTTGCGCCCACTCCACCAGAGAGGGATCGGGACCATAGTTGGCCGGCGAGGCCAGAACCAGATGAAAACCCAAACGGGCCGCCGCCAGAATCCAGGACTGCGCCACATTGTTGCCATCCCCCACCCAGGCCACCTTGCGCCCGGCGATGGGACCCCGATGCTCCTGATAGGTGAAAATGTCCGCCAGAATCTGACAGGGATGAAAATCATCGGACAAGGCATTGATCACCGGAACCGTGGCATTCCGGGCCATCGTCACCACATTGGCATGGGCAAAGGTCCGCACCATGATGCCATCCACAAAACGCGACAGCACCTGGGCCGAGTCCGACAACGGCTCACCCCGCCCCAATTGAATATCCTTGGAGGAGAGAAACAGGGCATACCCACCCAACTGGTACATCCCCACCTCAAACGAGACACGGGTGCGGGTGGAGGGCTTTTCAAAAACCATGGCCAACGTGCGACCTTTGAGGGTATGGATGACCTCCCTCGCCTTTTGCGCCGCCTTCAACTCGACAGCCCGCGCAAACAGGCGATGGATCTCCTCGGTCTGCACATCAAGCAATGAGACCAGATCACGTTTTTTGGGAGAGTGTGGGGCAAACAGGGTGTCCATTTTTCTGTCCTCAAACCGTTAATACGAATCCGTCAGGACACCATCCAGAATGGCGACGGCCTGATCCATCTCTTCCTGCGTCACCGTCAGCGGTGGCAAAAGGCGCAACACCGTTCCCATTTGGCAACTGAGCAATAATCCACGCGACAGACAGACCCCCAGTATCTCTTCGGCCGGGGAGTTCAGTTCCACCGCCAGCATCAGGCCACGACCACGCACCGCCTTGACCATTTCGTGCCGCTGTTGCAAAGCCCGCAAACGGTCCAGCAGATAGGCCCCCTTGGCCTCCACCCCGGCCAGCACGCCTTGATCCAGCAACACCTCCAACGTGGCCAAGGCCGCCGCACTCACCAGGGGCGTCCCGCCAAAGGTGGAACCGTGGGAACCCGGCGAAAAGGAGCGGGCCACCTCTTCCGTTGCCAGACAGGCCCCCATGGGCAGACCGGAGGCCAACGATTTGGCCGTGGTCATGATATCCGGGGTGATACCGCTCCACTGATGACACCACATCCGCCCCGTCCGTCCCAGACCGGTCTGCACCTCATCCAGGACCAGCAGGAGGCCATGGCGATCGGCCATGGCACGCAGAGCCGGCAAATAGCCATCGTCCGGGATCATGATGCCCGCCTCGCCCTGGATCGGCTCCACCATAATGGCCGCCGTGGCCGGGGTGATGGCCCTCTCCACCGCCTCCGGCTGGTTGTACGGCACATGACGAAAACCGGGCATCAGGGGATCATAGCCCCGTTGCACCTTTTCCTGGCCGGTCGCCGCCAACGTGGCCAGGGTGCGACCGTGAAAACTGTTGATGGCGGTAATTACCTCAAACCGGCCCGATTGCAGCCGTTCCCGACCTTTGTCCCGCTCCTGGGTATAGCGACGCACCAACTTGATGGCCGCCTCATTGGCCTCCGCGCCACTGTTGCAAAAAAAGACCCGATCCGCAAAACAACCCTCCACCAGACGTTGCGCCAGCTTCTCCTGCAAGGGAATCCGATACAGGTTGGAGGTGTGTATCAACAGACCCGCCTGCTCACGAATGGCCGCCACCACGGCAGGCGGACAATGGCCCAGATTGTTGACGCCAATGCCAGACAAAAAATCCAGATAGACCCGACCGGTATCATCCCACAACCGGGTGCCTTCTCCACGCACAAAGGCCACGGGCAGCCGGGCATAGGTACCCATCAGCGCGGCAGAGGAGCCACCCCCTGAACGCACCGTCCTGTCATGAACACCCACACACCCTTCCCGTCCCATGGCATCCCCCGAAAAAATAAAAAAAAACGCCCGGGGGGCGGTCCACCGCCCCCCGAACCAGCCAACTCAAGATGACCACCGTCACCAACCCATCATCGATCAGATGAAAAGGGTGATGTCCGCCTGTTGAGCCACTTCAAAGAAGCGGGCAGCCCCCGCATACTCCAGGCCATCAATCAACTCTTCATGCTTGAAATCAAACAGATCAACGGTCATTTGACAGGCGATCATCTTGACATCAGACTCAAGAGCCATCTCCATCAACTCATCAATGCTGGCAACACCCTTGCCCGCCATCTTCTGTTTCATCATGATGGTGGCCATGGCTTCCATGCCCGGCAACATTTGTACAAAGACCGGCATGGGCACCGGCATGGGCATGGCGGGATTGCCCAGGGGCGAAATTTTCAGGTTGCGTTCCTTCTTCAATACCTGTAACCCATAGAAGGTCCAGAAAATGGTGACATCATAGTCCAGGGCCGCCGCCGTGGTCGCCAGGATCAACGGTGGATAGGCAAAGTCCAGAGTCCCTTTCGTGGCGATGATCGCCAATCTTTTTTGGTTGGCCATGTGTGAAGACTCCTAGACTTTTTTGATTTCGTAGTAGAAAACCTTCCCATTCTCGGAAGCCTTGACCAGCTCGTTGCCGGTTTGGGAACAGAACGATTCAAAATCCTTGGCAGAGCCAGGATCGGTCGCCTCGATGGCCAGGATTTGTCCTGGGGACATCTCCTTCAAGGCTTTTTTGGCCCGTAAAATCGGGAGAGGACAGTTGAGACCTTTTGCATCCAGGGTTTGATCAGCCATGATGTGTTTAACCTCCAAATGGGGTACTGTAGGGGAACGTCCAGAAAAACAGCAAACGCTGATATACTGGTACGCTTTCGTGGCAGATTGCAAATATTTTTTTCTCTTTTATGATGTATACTGAAAAAATGGTTGCACACTGTGGCCATCAACCGCTAGGCTGGTCGGCAATAGTCCGACTGCGTTTTCCCTTGTGACGGATACAAACATGATCGCAACACTGATTGGCCTGCTCTTTATCACCGCCCTGCTGCGGCTGCTCCTCCACCTGCGCAAGGTGCGCGAAAGTTCACTGGAAGAGGAGTTGCCGTGCGACAAAATCACCGTCATTATTGGCATTTTTCTCTTGCTCAGCAAGGCCTGTCTGCAATATTTTCGAGACTATGGCCACTACCCGGAGCGCATTACCGGTGCCAGCGACAGCCTCGTGGAGACCGGTTACCTGAAAGGCGAACCCCTGGCAGGCATGACCAGAAGCCTGCCCCGTTTTTCCATCATCCTGGCGGAATCCCTCGGTGTCGCCATCTGCCTGCCCAACGCCAAACGGGAACTGGCATCGGAAATCATCACCCGCATCAAGGAGATGGAAAGTCCCATGATATTCGTCGATATGCGCGCCAACCAGTTTTTTCCCCTGACGCTGCCCATTCCCCACGACAGCGTCAACCTGTGTCTGATGTTGCCAAACGACCCCTCCAAACCGCAGAACAAGCCGGAGTCGCGGGTGGCGTGATCCACGCCCACCCAACCCGGCTCACCCACACCATATCGTCACCCGGCAGCATAAGTCACTGGCTGCCGGGTGTTCCTTTCAGGGTCGGGCGAACTGCGCCTGTTTCCGAATGCTCTTGCTGATGTTGAGCGCGGCCTCGTCATCGGCGGGACGATCCTGCCAGTTGCCCTGCACCTGTTCCTGCTTTAAAACGACCACCCGTACCGAGCCATACGGCTCCTGGCCGGTGACATGAATATTCACCCGGTAGCGCAGTGCCGAGTTGGCCGGATCCACCTTCCAATCCGTGGAAATAATGCCACCCTCACGATTGGCCACCTGAATCGGCAGACCCATCACCACATCCATGGCACCCGCAAACAGTTTGTCGGCCCGGACCGCCTCCGCACCCTTCTTGTTGCCACCACCCAGAGAGAAAATGCTCTCCTGCCCGGCCTCATACGCCGAATTGGGATCGTTACTCTCCCTGGCATCCTCCAGATCTTTCTTCTGTCCAAATTTGGCCAGCTTGTTCTCCTCCAGCTTGTTCTTGCCCCCCCAAAAGTCTCCCGAACAACCAGAAAGCCAGACCGCTGCCAGACACACAATGATCCATCTTTGCTGCTTCATATCGACAACTCCTTCTGTTACTGTTTATCATGTCACAAATTGTCATGTCACAAATGATCCTGTCACAAGAACGCGCTGCACGGCATCCATCGACACCATCCTACCCTTCCGTGTCGGCCACCTTTTCCCGGTAGGAACACCCCTCCCGCGCACAGAGAAGCTCGGTGCCAAACCGTTTGGTGACCTTCCGGGTCACAAAAGGCATGGCACAGATCGGACAAGGTTGGGCCACCGGTTCATTCCAGAGGGCATTTTTGCACTTGGGATACCCGGAACACGAGTAGAAAATTTTTCCCTTCCTGGATTTTTTCTCCAGAAACAACCCCTTGCCACATTCCGGGCAGGCAATGCCGGTGGACTTGGGCTTTTCCAGAGGCTGATTGTTGCGGCATTCCGGATAACCGGAACAGGCCAAATAGGTTCCGTAACGTCCCTCCTTGATCAACATGTTCTTGCCGCACTTTTCGCACAACTGATCCGACAGAACCGGTTCGGCGACAGGCTTCTCCTCCTCGCCCTCTTTCTTGATGTTGCGCGCATAACGGCATTCGGGATAGTTGGAACAGGCCAGAAAACGACCAAACCGCCCCAATTTGTTCAAAAGGGGCTTGTTGCACTCAGGGCAACTCTCATCCGTGGCCTCCGAGGTGACATCCGCACGACTGGTGGATTTTTCCTTCTCCGCCACCTGCTGGTTGAAGGGTTTCCAGAAGGTTTCCATCAGGGGAATCCAGCTTTTCTCCCCACGGGCAACGGCATCCAGATCATCCTCCAGGTGGGCGGTAAAATGGTAATCCACATAGGTGCGAAAATGTTCCACCAAAAATTTGTTGACCACCATGCCCACATCTTCTGGGAAAAATTTTTTCTGTTCCAGACGGACATAGCCCCGATCCTGAAGGGTGGACATGGTCGGGGAATAGGTGGAGGGGCGACCAATGCCATAGTTTTCCAATGCCTTGACCAGGGTGGCCTCCGTAAAACGCGGCGGCGGTTCGGTAAAATGTTGCACCGGTTCCACCCGATGCAGACGCAACACCTCGCCCTCCTGCAAGGGTGGCAACATGGTATCGGAATCATCTTCATCCCGATCTTGCAAAGAAATATCATCCAGCCCTTCGCTGTAGACATCCAGGAAACCGGCAAAGACGATGGAGGAACCGTTGGCACGCAGTTGGAAAGGGGCCGTGGACTCTGCCACACCGACCGCCAGAGTCGCCACCACCTGGTCAATTCGCGCCGCCGCCATCTGACAGGCCATGGTCCGTTTCCAGATCAACTCATAGAGCACAAACAGATCCCTGGGCAAAATGCCCTTCAGGGATTCGGGCGTCCGGGCCGGATTGGTCGGACGAATCGCTTCATGGGCCTCCTGGGCATTTTTGGTCGACGATTTATATTCCCGTGGCTTCGACGGCAAAAACTCCTTGCCATACCGTTGTTCAATCAGCCCGCGCAGGGCGGTCAGGGCCTCTTCCGCCAGCGTGACCGAGTCGGTACGCATGTAGCTGATCAACCCTTCGACCTCGTCACCACCCCCCCCGGTCAGGGCGGGCAACGCCACCCCCTCATAGAGACGCTGCGCCACCATCATGGTCTTTTTGGTCGAAAAGCCCAATTTGCGCGAGGCCTCCTGCTGCAAAGTGGAGGTGATAAAGGGGGGTGGAGGATTGCGCCGGGTCTGTTTTTTTTCCAACTGGACCAGATGCAACGACTGGTCCCGAATGGCCGCCACCCATGCGGCAGCACGCTGTTCGTCGGGAATGTCAAACTTGCCCAGTTTTTTGCCCGCCGCCACCACCAGTCTGGCCCGGAAAGGTCGGTGGGCGGGATCCCCTTTTTCCCGCTTTTTTTCCACATCGGCCAGGATGCTCCAGTATTCCCGGCTTTTGAAAACGACGATCTCCGCCTCCCGCTCGCAGACCAGACGCAAGGCCACCGATTGGACCCGCCCGGCCGAGAGACCGGGACGCACCTTTTTCCAGAGCAACGGACTGAGATTGAATCCCACCAGATAGTCCAGGGCACGCCGCGCCTGTTGGGCGTTCACCATGTCCATATCCACCTCACGGGCATGGGTGACCGCCTCCTGGATGGCCCGCTTGGTAATTTCATGAAAGACCACCCGCCGGGCAGGAATCCGGGCAATCTCCTTCCTTTGGCGCAATACCTCCAGGACATGCCAGGAGATGGCCTCCCCTTCCCGATCCGGGTCGGTGGCCAGCAGGAGCAATTCGGCACCCTTCGCGGCGGCGGTCAAGGCAGAGACATGCTTGACGGCCTGTTTGGACACCTCATAACTCATTTGGAAACCGTGTTCCGTATCCACCGACCCGCCCTTGCTGGGCAAATCGCGGATATGGCCATAGGTGGCAATGACCTGATACTCATCGCCCAGAAATTTTTCGATGGTTTTCGCCTTCGCCGGCGATTCAACAATGACAAGAGCACGCATAATAATCAACTTAATAGAGTGATAAGAAGTGGATGGATGGAATCCAGGGTGTCAGGTGCGACGCAAGGCAAATTGATTGCCCGGCAGACGCTGCACAACACCGACCAGTTCCAGTTGCAGTAAAATGCGCGAAAGCTCGGCCACTGTCAAATGACAACGCCGCGCCAGTTCATCTCCCTGGACCGGACCATGCTGGAGCAGGGCATGGACCGCCGCCGCCGTCGTCCCCACCGCGACCGGGGTATCCACCGCCGTCACGCGGGGACGCGGCATGGCGGTCGTCGGTGGTCGGGCATCCCAGGAAAAGGTCTGGAGGATGTCATCCACCCCCTCCAGATAGATCGCCCCCTGCCGCAACAGGTGGTTGCTCCCCTGGTAGCGAATGTCACCCACCTGGGCCGGGACGGCAAAGACCTCGCGTCCCTGTTCCAGGGCCAGACGCGCCGTCACCAGAGATCCGGAACGGGTGGCCGCCTCCACCACCACCACCCCTCGACACAAACCGCTGATGATGCGATTGCGGGGCGGAAAGAGATAGGCCGCAGGCGGTGTGCCCAGGGGGGCCTCGGTCACGAGACAGCCCTGGGCAATAATGCGCTGCCGCAACGCCGCATTGCGGGTCGGGTAGAGCACATCCAACCCGGTGGCCATGACGGCAACGGTCGCCCCCTGCCCCTCCAGGGCACCCCAATGGGCGGCGGTATCGATCCCCTCTGCCAACCCACTGACGGTCACCAGTCCGTGCCGGGCCAGATCCATGGCCAGACGGTGGGTAAAATGGCTCCCGGACGGCGAGGCCTGGCGGGAACCGACCAGGGCCACCGCGTTCCCTTTCAGCAGATGACCGGGATCACCCAGGACAAACAACACCGGCGGCGGATCATGGATCTCCCGCAACAGGGGAGGATAACCGGGATCGCCCAGGACCAGCAGGTGCCCACCCATGGCCTGCAGGCGGTTCAACTCCTGTTGAATCGGTGCCGTGGGCATCTCCCGACGCAGATGCAATATCTTTTGCAGGAAAGGCAACTGGATGCCCGGCACCGCCTCCCAGCCCTTTTCGGAGGCCTCCAACAAAGCCTGTGCCCCACCAAAATGGCGCAACAGACGGTTGATGCGCACCGGACCCAGTCCAGGTGTGCGAATCAACCTCAGCCATTCCAGGAGTTCTGGACGATCCATGCGTTCGCTCTCTTCAATGACTGGCCACGGTATCCCCCCGGACGACCGGGTGGAAAGTCGGGCCGAGCAGGGCAAAAGAGGCCTTTTCCCCCACCAGAAAGAGGGTCGCCTCCCCGATGGGATGCAGGGCATCGTTGACCACCTGACCGGTCACGGGATCGACACCGGGCGGCGCGGCATGATGAATGGTCAAGACCAATCCTTGCGCCACCCGGTCCCGACGACCAACCCCCACGATGACCACCTGACCGGCCCCGGCCGTCTCCATCTCGTCCGGGAGGGAGAGAATGCGGCCAACCACCGGAAGAGGCACCTGGGTGTGACGCTGAAAGGCCCCGGAGACCCCCTGGTCGGCGAGCAGGCGATCCCCCACCTGCACGTTACCCCGCAACGTCAGGATGCGTGCCTGCCAGGAGTTTTCCACCGATTCGCCCGTTATCTGCACCAAGCCCAGGGTATGGGCCAGGATGCCCAGGACTTCGCCGTTGGCGGGATCGGTCAACGTCACCCCAGGCCGGTAGATCAGGAGGGTGGATCCGGGGGCCAGGGACCGTTCCAGATGGACCAGCAACTCTTCTCCTGGGCGAAGCAACGTCTGTTCCAGCCGGCGACCCCGGATATACCCCTGGTCCGACCAATCGGGGGGGAGGATGCGGTCCCCGTCCCGGAGCCGTTGCTGAAGAACCCGATCCTGCTCACCGGAGCGGTCAACCGTCTGCCGGACCGCCGGACCCGTGCGAATGGTCGGCTGCAAAAAGAGTCTGGGCGATGGAACCGGCTGAACCCTCTGATCGGTCGGGGGTGGCCGTCTCAGGAGGGGGCCGGGTTCGTCGGCCATCGCCGACCACCCGCCCTGGGATGCCAGGCCCGCACCGCACAACAGCCAAACCGCCGCCACCGGCCAACGGATTCGGGCATGGATCATGGCTCACCTGCGGAATCGACAGGGGTCGCCGCAGAGCGGCCAATACGCGGTTCCGTACCGTGTGCCAACCGCCGAATATTGGATCGATGCCGCCAAAAAATCCAGGGTACGATGACCAACGTGGTCGCCATGGCGGTCCGGGGATCCCTGGGAAAAGAGCAAGGCTGGCAGCAACAAAAAGGCCATCAGGGCCGCCAGCGAGGAGGTGCGCCAGACCAACGCGGTCACCAGCCAGGCCAGGAGGGCATACAGTCCGACCGCCGGGGTCCAGGCCAGATAGATCCCCAAACCGGTGGCCACCCCTTTGCCCCCCTTGAATCCCAGATAAACCGGATAGAGATGGCCCAGAAAGACCGCCAGGGCCACACCGCCGGTCAGGGGGGTATCCGCTCCCAGCCACAGGCGGGCCAGCAAGACGGGGAAAAAGCCCTTGAGCATATCCAGCAACAGGGCCATGGCACCCGCCAGGCGACCGACCGACCGCAATACATTGGTGGCCCCAATATTGCCGCTGCCCTGTTGACGAATATCGCCCGCCCCCATCCATCGAGCCACCAGCAGACCAAACGGCACGGCCCCCAGCAGATAGGCCGGCACCAGCCAGCCACAGGCGATCAGGAGATCATGGGAGATCATGGAGCATCCCCCCCACGGGCGGGGAGAACGACCGGAATCCACCAGAGAAAACCAAAAAATTCCATCATCTTTCGTCCAATGGTGAGAGAGAGAGCTTGCACGATGGGGATTTTATCCTTATCGTGTCTCAATCTACAGGATTGCAGTATCGTTCGGAAACCTATTTTGTCAAGGAAAGAGGCCCATTATGTCCAGATACCTAAACAGAGTGCAACTGATCGGTCTCCTGGGAGCCGATCCCGAAATACGTTTTACCCAGGATGGCCGTGCCATTGCGGGTTTGAGAGTGGCCACCACCGATTCGTGGACCGACAAACAGGGACAAAAACAGGAACGCACCGAATGGCATTCGGTCTCCATGTTTGGCAAATTGGCCGAGATCGCCCAGCAATATTTGCGCAAGGGTAGCAAGGTTTTCATCGAAGGCCAACTGCAAACGGAAAAATATACCGACAAGCAGGGGATCGAGCGGTACGCCACCAAAGTGGTCATCCTGCCCTTTTCCGGCCAGATGATCATGCTGGATCGACCCGGCGGCGGGGCACCGGGCGGCGGCGGACCGGGGATGGGTTATGGTGAAACCCCCGCCTACGCAGGACCGCCCGGCGCGGGCTATGGGGGCACGGGCTATGCCGGCGCACCACCACCGCCTCCCAAACCGGCCTATCAGAACACGCCAGCCCCCGCGCCCGACCATTTTGATCAGACGCCGGAGTTTGACGACGACATTCCTTTTTAGGGCCACTGCCTGGGGGAGGCTCACCACCTCCAAGCAAGGATGCGGTCTCCAGGGGGACGGTGGATGGGCAACCAAACCGTCCCCTTTGCGCATCGGTCACGGCAAGAGAGACTCAACCCCTCGACAAAAGGCCTGGAAACTGGGGGAACGGTTGGTATCGCATACCATGTGGGGGCTGATTTTTCGGGCCACTTCCATTTTTGGAAAATGGTCGTGGTAATACCCGGCCTTTTGCATTTCCCGGTGCAAGGCTTCCCAGGTTCCACCGACAATCGCATCGGGATCCCGGTAGTTCCTTTTGGATCCGAGGGAGGGTGACATGCGATCATAGGCAGCGCAAACAGCCGATATATCCCCAAAAAACCAGGATTCCAACTCTTCCACCACAATCCGATTGACCACCATGAAAGTCCCATCGGATTGGGGCCTGCTTTTGGTGGACACCCCTTTGTCCATGGCCATGTTTTCCAGCTTTTGTTTCACCTCCTGACAGGAATCATCATCCCGGTCCACCAGAACCAGGATGCGCAGATCCATGGATCGGGACAGAGTACGATAGCCCTGGAGTCGAGAGGGCAAATTTTTAAGCAATTGGTCTTTGGATCCGTGATTGATGACCTCACAGTGTGCCCGCTGGCCAACCAATCCGGGCAGCAGAATACGCAGGGTCTCCGCCATGGAGGGTTCTTCCACATGGCAATAGAGAGATAACATGGTCCGGCCCCTACCGTGAATCGCCCAGGTTGAAATAGCCCTCCATCCAGAGGTCTCCCAGCCGGGCACCGGCCTTCATCATGGCCTGGACAGCCGCCATTTTTGAGGTTCGTTCGACGCGGATGTAACCCGCCTCATCCCGACCCAAGGACCACACCTGATCCGGTCTCATGCCATTGACAAAAAAGGGCGAATGGGTTGTCACCAGCATCTGGGAATGGTCGGATACCTGGTTGCACTCTTCCGCCAGTTCGATCAGCAACCTGGGATGCAAATAATTTTCTGGTTCCTCCAGGCCGATCAGGGGAGAAGGGGTCGGATCCTGGAGCAGAACCAGATAGGCCAGCATTTTCAGGGTACCATCGGAAATATATTTTGCCTGCACGCCCGATGAAAAGGGGGCATCCTTCACCTTGAGCAACAAATGGCCGGAGTCGAGTATGGCGGCATCAATACCCTGCAAGCGGGGCACACGCCGACGCAAAATCGCTTCAATCTGCGCCAACCGCTCAGGGAACCGCTCCTTGAGGTGCTGAATGACGTTGGCCAGGTTGTCGCCGCTGGGAGAGAGTTTTTCCATAGGCCCGGCATCGGGAATGACACGGGCATTGTTGGCGGACAGGAAGGAAAGGTGCCAACCGGTTATAAACTCTTTCAAGGCCATCACCCTGGGATTTCCCGCCAGATTGCCCAGGGTGCCAACCGCCAGCAGATCGGGAGATTTGAGCATGGTATCGACTTTATGGTCCCTGGATTCCGGCCTTTCTCCGCTGATCACTTTGCCATGCCCATTGTGAAAATCGAGAAACCGAAACGGTGCTACAGGATGCTGCCGCGTCCAGTGCATCCATTCACTGGTCACCACCGGGCGGTTGTTCTCCTCCCGAATCTCCAGATGGTAGGTGATCAACGGGTAACGAATGCTGGGCGTTCCCGCCCGTTCGCGGTAAGCCAGTTCGATGGTGATGGTGCCTTCCTGACCTCGGCTGCGCAGTTCCTTGAACCGTCCCCGCTTGTCCCATGCGCGACGCAATCCGCCCTCCTGAAAACATTCCGAGAGAAAGGCGAACACGTCAAACACGGTGGACTTGCCACTGCCATTTGGACCGAGAAGAACGGTCAAGGCAGGCAGACCCTCAAAGGTGACATCCCGCAAGGCACGGTAATTTTTTACCGTCAACCGTTCGATACGGGGGGGAGGCGCGCTGCCTTCGTGAAGTGTCATCGGGTCTTCTCCACCGCCTTCTCGGCGTCATGAATCCAGATTTTGGCCGACAAAAGGGAATCCTCTCCTCGTTTCCCCCCATCCCAACCCCTCTCCCGCCAAGGAGAGGGGTTGATACGAATCACACGCAGGATAAGGAAACCTCTCCCCTGACCCCTTGTGGCTCTAACCCACCAACCACCGCCCCTCGATGGGCACATAATCCCGACGGGGATAGCCCGTGTACAGTTGCCGAGGCCGACTGATGGTGGGGCCTTCGGTCATCATCTCCATCCACTGGGTGATCCAACCCACCGTCCGGGCCACGGCAAAGATGACGGTAAACATGTTGGTGGGAATGCCGATGGCGGAGAGGATGATCCCGGAGTAAAAGTCCACATTGGGATAGAGCTTTCTCTTGACAAAATATTCATCTTCCTGGGCAATCCGTTCCAGTTCCAGGGCCAGACGGAAGAGGGGATCGTCGGCCCGTCCCACATCCTCCAGGACGGCATGGGCGGACTCTTTCAGGATGCGGGCGCGGGGATCATAGTTTTTATAGACCCGATGGCCAAAACCCATCATGCGGAAGGGATCATCGGGATCTTTGGCCCGCTTGACAAATTCACCCACCCGATCCACCGAACCAATCTCATGGAGCATCTTGAGCACCGCCTCGTTGGCACCCCCATGGGCAGGCCCCCACAGGGCACTGATGCCCGCAGAGACGGCTGCAAACGGGTTGGCCTCGGACGATCCCGCCAAGCGCACCGTCGAGGTGGAGGCGTTTTGTTCATGATCGGCATGGAGGATCAAAATCTGGTCCATGGCCCGTATCAGCACGGGCGACAGGGTCAATTTTTCGCACGGGACGCTGAAGAGCATGTTCAAAAAGTTTTCCGTGTAGCTCTTCGAATTGTCCGGGTAGACAAACGGCTGTCCGATCCAGTATTTATAGGAGGCCGCCGCAATCGTGGGAATCTTGGCAATCAGACGATGGGCGGAAATCTCCCGATGGCGGGGGTTGAACACATCCAGGGAGTCATGGAAAAAGGCGGACAGGGCACCCACCACACCCACCATGATGGCCATGGGATGGGCATCCCGGCGATAGCCCTTGTAAAAATTGAGTAATTGCTCATGGACCATGGTGTGATGGGTGATGATGGTCTTGAACTCGGAATATTGGGACTGGGTGGGCAACTCCCCATACTGCAGCAAATAGCAGACTTCCAAAAAACTGCTCTGGCGCGCCAGTTGGTCGATGGGGTATCCTCTGTACAGTAGGATACCCAGGTCTCCATCGGTAAAGGTGATTTTGCTCTCACACGCCGCTGTCGAACGGAACCCCGGATCCAGGGTGAACATGCCAAATTCTTTGTGAAACTTTGAGATATCCACCACCGGAACCCCTTCGGTTCCATGGACGATGGGCAGGTTGATCGTTTTTCCTGTGCGATTGTCACAAATGGTTACTGTATCTTCAGCCATGGCTTTACCCCGTTTTTTGTTCTAAAAAGGAATTGACACAAGAAGCACACACACCCCCAGGTTGGTTCGAGCCGAGCGAAACCTGGAACCATATTAGAGATTGATCCCCCTGTGTACAACCGTTCCTGGAATTTTTGGAGTGTTCGCATGTTTGACAGCCCCAGTAGCCATGTTGAGAGACGCCTTAACGGCCTAGAGAAACATCTGAAGCAGGAAAATCCCGTCCTGCTTCAAGTCGTACAAAGTTTTCGTGACCTGGATTCCATTGCCTACCGCATGGGTATCCTGGAGCGGAGTGAATCCTTTGCCACCCGGGTACCCTGGTGGCCGATGATTTCCATTCTCGGTACCTTTTCTTCGGGAAAATCCACTTTTATCAACCATTATCTCAACCAGAAAATTCAGCGCACGGGCAACCAGGCGGTGGATGACAAGTTTACCGTGATCTGTTTCAGCAAAGAAGAGAGTGTGCGCACCTTGCCCGGACTGGCACTGGATGCGGATCCCCGTTTTCCCTTCTACCAGATCAGCCAGGAGTTGGAACATGTCAGCGAGGGAGAGGGACGGCGGATTGATGCCTATCTGCAACTCAAAACCTGCCTGACGGAAAAATTGCGGGGCAAAATATTGATCGACTCCCCCGGCTTTGATGCCGATGCCCAACGGAACGCCACCTTGCGCATCACCGATCATATCATGGACCTGTCGGATTTGGTGTTGGTCTTCTTTGATGCCCGACATCCCGAACCGGGGGCGATGAAAGACACCCTGGACCATCTGGTGAAAAACACCATCAACCGTTCGGATTCGAACAAATTTCTATTTATTCTCAACCAGGTGGATTGCACCGTTCGCGAAGACAATCTGGAAGATGTGGTGGCCGCCTGGCAGCGGGCCATCGCCCAGTCGGGTTTGACGGCTGGCCACTTTTACCAGATTTATAATGTCTCGGCGGCCCATACCATCGAGGATGAGACGCTCCGCAACCGCTATGAATCCAAGTTGGCGGAAGACATGCAGGAGATCGAAGAGCGCATCCGCCGGGTAGAGGTGGAGCGGGCCTATCGGATCATCGGGGTGTTGGAATACACCGCCAAGCTGATCCAGAATGAGTGTGCTCCCGTCCTGAAAGAGTGGATTGCCCGTTGGCGGCGGATGGTTTTGATCACCGATGCCGTGGTGTTTGGTGCCATGGCCATCGGCGTTGTCAGTGGCATTCTGGTGTACGACCCGCCGTTGCTCGCCTGGCTGGATATGGGATTGTGGTCCAGTGGCACCCCCTGGCAATCCGCGTTGGTGGACCTGATCGCTGGCTGTTCCCTGGCTCTGGTATTGTCGATCCATCTTCTGGTGCGCAAGGGAGCCGCCCGCCTGTTGATCGGACGGGCACTCAAGACCATCAAACAGACGGACCTGCGCGACTACCTGAAAAAGGGGTTCGCGCACAACACGAGTCCGCTGTACTCCGTTTTCCACAGCAGGCCCGTGGGTTGGACCCGGTGGGCACAGATGAAGTTGCAGCGGGTGCTTAAAAATTCGGACATGTATGTGCAAAACTTGAACGATCAATTTACCAATCCGTCCGGGCGTGCCGACGTGCCCAACCCGAAGATCCAACTCGATGTCCAGTAAGGAGGCGGCTTTCTGACGGCATGTTGCAGCGATTCCCCATCACTCTGAAGGCCCTCCTTGCCACTGCCCTGGTGGGTATGACCACCTGGGCAGTGCTGGACCATTGGCAGACCAGCCATTTGCAGACCATCTTTCAAGAGCGGTTGAAGGAGGTGGTTGGGGAAAAGACGGAGATCAATCGGATCGTGTTTGATCAACACATCCGTATGCATCATCAGGCGGTCAATCTGCTGGCCGCACAAAGGAGTTTGCTGGAATATCTGGAACAGCGGGATGCCCTCCGTCCGGCGGATCGGTTGGTGGAGGGGGCGGCACACGCCGGCCATGCAGCGGACCACTCCGCAGAGGCTGGCGTGGCGCGCCCCTACACCCGAATCCTCTTTCACAATGATCCGCCTGTCTGGCTGCCCAAGCCATCGGTGTTGCGCAGCATGATTCCTTTGCGCTATGTCCTGCTCATGGATGTCAATGGCCAGGTGCGGGAGGTCTTTCAGGGCCAACAGGAACCACCGCCTCCGGATCTCCTGACCCCCCTGCCCCTGTTGCGTCAGTTGAGCCATGGGCAACCTTTTATCACCTCGGTGGATGGCACCCTCTTTTTGCTCACCTCGGAAGAGGTGTTGGGACGGGATGGTCAACCGAAGGCCATGGTCATGCTGGCCTCGCCTTTGGACGGGGCCTTTTTGGCCAACTCCCAAGGATTGGGTGGACAATATACGGGTATTGTTGCCCTGCTGGAAGGGAGCCAACAACGCATCGTTGCCAGCAACAGGCCGCAAATTGCCCCGCCCGGTGCCCCATTAAAGCAGTTGTTAGGCTCCTATCTCGTCGCTGGCCAATCTTTTTTTGACTATGGAGCCTCCGACCTTCTGTTGCAACTGATCACCCTGGTCTCCTCGGAATCCTTTGACTCGCTGACCCATTCCATCTTGCAGGTGGAACGGCAACAACGTCTGATCGGGGCCTCGGTGCTGATACTGGTCTGCCTGCTCATCCTGTTGTGGGTGACCCACACCATCCGGCAGGTGACCCATGAAATCATGGATTTTTCCACCAATGTGCTGGGCAGCCAACCCGAAGAGAGTCGCACGCGGGATGAATTGTCCATATTGCGTGAACGGTTTCACTCGTTGACCCGGGAAATCATCCAGACGCGCGACAATTTGCAGGCTGAACTGGAAGAACGCAAACGGGCGGAATGGGAGGTACGCAAACTCTCCCAGGCCGTCGAACAGAGTCCGGCGGCGGTGATGATCTGCGATTTGACCGGAAAAATCACCTATGTGAACAAGCAATTTACCCGTCTGACCGGCTATGGGGCGGAGGAGGTGTTGGGACAAAATCCGCGATTTCTGCAATCCGGGGAGACCCCGGCCTCCGTCTATCAAGATTTATGGAAAACCATCTCCAGCGGCAAGGTTTGGCATGGCGAGTTGCACAATCGGCGCAAGGATGGCTCTGTCTATTGGGAGTTGAACACCATTTCCCACATCCGTGCCCCGGAACCGGGCCGACCGGCGGGTTCCACAACCCCGGAATCCGCCGCCATGGCCACCTTTTATCTGGCCATCAAGGAGGACATTTCACCGCGCATTGCCATGGAGAGGGCACTGCAACAGGCCAAGGAGGCCGCCGAGACCGTCAACCAGGTCAAAAATGATTTTCTGTCCAATATTTCCCACGAATTGCGTACACCGCTCAGCACCATCGCCGGTTGCGCCTCGGTGATGCTGGATATGGAACTGGGCGAGTTGAACAAGATCCAAAAGCGGTATTTGTACAATATTCAAAGCAGCACCGAACGTCTCTCTCTCCTCATTTCCGACCTGCTGGATCTCTCCAAGGTCAACAGTGAGCAATTCACCCTGGAAAAGAGTTTTTTTGATCTGCCCGCCCTGGTCAAAGGGTTGGGCGAGGCGATGATCGAGCCGATCGAGGCAAAAGGGTTGCAGTTTTCCGGTCAGATGGAGGCGGACATCCCCGAACGGGTCAAGGGGGATCCGATCCGTTTGCGGCAAATCCTGATGCATGTCTTGCGCAATGCGGTCAAGTTTACCCAGGAGGGACGGATCACGCTGACCGTCAAACGGGATGCCAACTGGTGCCGCGAACCGGGAACAGTCTGCTTTACGGTGACGGATACGGGCATTGGCATTCCAGAGGAGAAGCAGCAGACCATTTTTGATCTGTTCACCCAGGTGGACACCTCCTCCTCGCGGCGTTATGAAGGGACCGGATTGGGACTGACCATTGCCAAACGCTTGATTGAATTGATGGGGGGCATCATTCGTCTCGACAGTCGGATCAATGAAGGTTCCGTCTTTACCATTACCATTCCGTTCGATTTACCCCCGCCAGAGGTGGGCGCGGCGATGACCTCCCCGTTGCCCCTGGGACTGAAGACAGCGGTGATTGGCAAAAATCCGGTCAATCGACTGATCTTGAAAAAATTATTGGTTTCTTTGGGTCTGGAAGTCAGTGAACTCGGTCACTGTCAAACCCCCGGTGAATTACAGGAAAAGGTGCAAAAGGAGACCTGGGATTTTGTCTGTCTGGAGTGTATCGGCACGGGAGTCGGTGGAGCGGAAGAGATCGCACGCATTCGCGCCGAGACCGCCCTGGCCGAACTGCCCATCATTTTGTTCAGCAATCTACCGCCGGAACAGCGGGAACGGATGGAACAGATTCCGGGGGTCTATTGCCTGGATCGTCCCATGCAACGAACGCAACTGTGCAAAATTGTGCGCCAGGCCATCCGTTCAGAGCCGGGATGACCGTTGGACCACAGGGGCACCCTCGCCCAGGCTCCACTCCATGGATGAGGCGGGTTGCCATGGCCGATGACCGATTGCGCATGATACGGATCATGGCACTCATCCTGTCCGTGCTGCCCGCCGGGGAATCCCTGGCACGGGAATCCCCGGTCTGCCCCCCAACGGACAAAATCGTGACCGTGGAGGTCCGTTTTGACCAGGCCCAGCCGTTTGTGGACGACAGCCAATCCCGATCCTGGATCCAGGGGAGGGCACGCGCGCTCCATCACCCCATCGGTCTGACTGTCTCCCGACTGGCCCACACCTTGACGGCCCAATTCGAAACCGGTTCCACGGCAGACCACCAAAGGCAATGTGTCACGCTGCGATCCGTCTCTCTGGCATTGGGTTATCCCAGCACCCGGATTTATATTGCCAATGAGTATCGACCAGGGAGTTGCGCATACCAGGCCATCCATCGGCACGAAATGGAACATGTGCGCATTCTCAATCATTTCCAGGAAAAGGTCTTGCCCATCTGGCGCGCCCATCTGCATACTCTCGTCCAGGCCTACGAGCGGAAACCCCTCTTGAGTACGGAGCCGCACAAGACGCAACAACAGGTGTTGCATGAACTGGATCAGGCGGTACGCAAAGAGATTCAGCACTTGGACAAAGAGCAGAAGGCCGCGCAGGCCGCCATCGATACGCCCCAAAACTATGCCAAGGTACGGGCCAGTTGCCCACAATGGTAATCATCCCTGGAACCCGTCACCGGCCAGGATGCCGGTCAACGAGCCAGTTCCTGGAGATAATTATTGCAACCATTGGATTCGCCATTCGTTTTTTGTATCAACCCCATTCGGGGAGAGAAAAATTCCGGTCACAGTGCAATAAAAGGCTTTGAAAAGGAGACGGTTTCAGGCATTGTTCTGCACAGGAAGGGAAGAGGGCGAAAAGATCGTTTGCCGTGGAAAAGGCACAGACGTTCAATCAGAACAAGGAGATAACAAATGAATGGGAGCAGGATAAAACAGGGGTTTGTTTTGGCTTTTTTTGTGGCCAGCGGGATGGCGGTCGGCATGGCTGGCGTTGGCCTGGCGGTGGCGGGCGATCCGCAAGAGGCCACAACGGGTCAAGAGGTGGCCGCACCGGAGACAACGAGTGGTTCTCAGCACGATGCCCATCCACCGGCGCAGGCTCACGGTGCCATGGATGGCCAACAGGGGTCGCACGGAATGGGCAACCCGAACGGTCCGGGCTGGATGGGCGGACCGGGCTATCCAGTCAATCCGGGCATGATGGGTGGACAGAACGGTCCAGCCATGATGGGCGGACAGAACGGTCCAGCCATGATGGGCAGACAGAACGGTCCAGCCATGATGGGCAGACAAAATGGCCCAGGCATGATGGGCGGACAGAACGGTCCGGGCATGATGGGCAGACAAAATGGCCCAGGCATGATGGGCGGACAGAACGGTCCGGGCATGATGGGC
>CAIWLA010000234.1 GCA_903913345.1 uncultured Magnetococcales bacterium
ATGGGGACCGCCCACCAGAATGAGGGTCTGCGGAAACCGTTTCCGCACCGCCGCCGCCACCTCCATGCTCAGGTTCCAGTTCCAGATGGCGCAGGAAAAGGCGACCAGATCGACGGCGCCAATCCGGGCCACCATGTCGTCCACCGCCACCCGTCGGCAGAGGAAAGGCCGAAAATGGACCTGCTGGCGCAACTCCGGAAATTGTTGGGCATAGGATTGCAGCAGTCCGATGCTGTAGGGCAGGTACAACTGATTGCCGTAGGCATTGTTGAATTGCACCAGTTGCACTTGTATGGCCTTTGCTTGCATGGCATCCACCTTTAATGTTGCGCCGGTTGGGATTGTCGGGGGCTTCGCTCTCAGGGGCTTGGCCCTTGGACCACACCAGGGGGATGCTCCCCCTGGACCCGCCGATCTTTAAAACAATCGCCCATCGCTGCGGATGAAGGCATATCGATTTTTTTCGAGCAATTTTTGCCGATATTGGGCCCGACAGGTGGCCTCCGTGGCCACGCCAACCCCGCCATCGTCCAGTTCAATGCCAATCTCCAGGTAGAGTTCCAGATTGGACAGGTCGGGACGCGGCAGACGGCCCTGCTGGAAATCGGTCCACATCTCGGCATACAGGGCCTCCAGATGCCGGACCAGAGACGGCGTGTCGAACAGGATACAGGTATCCCGCCGGGCGACCAACCGTTGCCGATAGGCCGTGAGCTTTTCCCGGTCCTGGCCGAGAGCCACCGCCTTGGCGACATATTCGGCCGGGGTGTAGCAGATCAACTCTTCCAGCCCCGCCGCCTTGACCAGACTGCCGCAGACCCGCGCCGCAAAACCGACACCCGCCAGGGTCAGAACGGGCACCCCCATCCACAGGGCATCGGAGGCGGTGGTGTGGGAACCGTAGGGGGCGGAATCGATGCTGAGGTCGGCCAAGGCAAAACGGGCCACATGCTCCGGGTTGAAGCGGCGGTGCGCAAAAATCAGCCGCTCGGCGGCCACCCCCTGCTGCACGGCATAGCCCCGCAGGCGATTCTGGATCGCCTCGTCCTCATTGAGCAGCCACAACACGCTCTCCGGCACCTGTTGCAAAATCTCCATCCAGAGTTGCCAGATGAACGGCGTGATCTTTTGTGCCCCGTTCAGGCAACTGTAGACCATCCGGTCGGCGGGCAACCCCGCCTCCAGGCGGGTCGGCGGGGTGGCGGAGACCAGCCGTTGCCGGTCATTGGGTTGATAACAGGGCAGACGCAGCACCTTTTCCGAATAATAGATCTCATGGTGCGGGGGGATGATAAAATCGTCCGCGATGATATAGTTGTGATAGGGACTGCCCGTGGTGCCCGGATAGCCGAGCCAGTTGACGATGATGGGGGCCGGGCGCAGGGCCAGCAATTGCAGACGGGCACTGTGGGTATAGGCGTTCAGATCGACGATGATGTCGATCCGGTCCGCCACGATGCGCCGGGCCGCCTCTTCGTCCGATACGCCGTTGAAATCCACCCAATGGTCGGCGGCGGTGCGGATCCGCTGATGAAAGGGGGTGTCGGTCGGAATGCCGATATAATACAAAAACAGCTCGACCTGGTCGCGCCGGTGCAGTTCATAAATCTCCGCAGTCAGATAGCCCACCGCATGGTCGCGCAGGTCGGAAGAGAGATAGCCGATGCGAAGACGCGGAGAGGGACGATCCTGCAACAGGGCCGCATGGGCATCCAGAAA
>CAIWLA010000235.1 GCA_903913345.1 uncultured Magnetococcales bacterium
CATTTCAGGAGAAATGCCAGCGTGACCATTTAAAAGAAGAGACAGCGTTTTGCGCGTTACGCCAAGTCCGTCAGCGGCTTGAGTGACAGAAAGTTCCAAAGGCTTAAGGCACAAATCACGGATTATTTTTCCGGGTGGCACTGGATTTTTCATAGTCATGGCTTTGGCCTTCTAATGGTAGTCGATCAAATCAACATGGGTGGCGTGTCCGTCTTCAAAGCGAAAAACAACCCGCCAGTTACCTGAAACCGAAACGGCATAAAACCCGAACAGATCACCCGTGAGGCGGTGAAGTTTCAAGCCAGGAAGGTTCATGTCATCAGCAACGGCAGCCGTGTTGAGCAACGACAAAATTTGCCGAAGTCGTTTGACAAGAGACTGCTTGACCCCTTTGGTCTGGTCTTCGTAGAAGAGATCAGACAAGCCCTTGTGCTGTATATTCAGTATCATGGTAGTGTACCGTGTTACGTATCAGGTTACAACTTAAAAGCACAGAACCATGGCGCAAGTCAAGGGCGGCCACGGCTTGCACGTATAGCGGGGCTATAGCTCCCCACTCAACCAGACACAGCCCCCGGATTCCCGTTGCAAACGGTTCAGAAAGGCCGTGTGGGCCAGTTGGTCCGCCTCCGGGAGGGGCCAGGAGCGCGCGGGCCAGACCCGCTGGCCGGTGGCCGGGTTCGGACTCTCCGGGGTTTGTGGTTCGGCGATGGGAGAGCTTGAACCGGCCAGATCCAGGCTCAACTGGTTGCCCCCCACCAGTTCCACATAGACAGAGGCCAACAGATCGGCATCCAGCAGGGCACCGTGCTGACTCCGGTGGCTGTTGTCCACCTTCAAACGCCGACACAAGGCATCCAGGGAGGCAGAGAGGCCGGGAAATTTGCGGCGAGAGAGGGTCATGGTGTCAATGACCCGCGTCATCTCCAGCAGAGGACGGTTCAGACGCTTCAACTCCGCATTCAAAAAGCCGATATCAAAAGCGGCGTTATGAATCACCAGGGTATCGTCGCCGATAAAGGCCAGAAAGGCATCCACGATCTCGGCAAAACGGGGGGCATTGGCCACCCGCTCATTGGTGATGCCGTGAATACGGGTGGCCTCGGGGGGGATCTCCCGGTCTGGATGGATGAGAGAGTGGAACTGTTCCCCCTTGCGGGTATGGAGCAGTTCCACGCAGCCGATTTCGACCATGCGGTCCCCCTCGGCGGGGCTGAGACCGGTGGTTTCGGTATCCAGGACCACGAGACGTTTCATCCCTTATCCCCACCCGGTTCGGAAAGCGGCGATTTGACGACCGTACCGGCAAAAAAGGCGGCATGATCGGTCACAATCTGTTCCGCCAGACGCTCCCCGTTGCGCACACAATCGGCCACGGAGACGCCATCACGCCAGTTGGCGCGCAGATACAGACCAGGAAAACGGGCCACTTCGGCGTCGATGCGTTGCACACGGTCCAGATGACCCATGGTATATTGGGGAATGGCGGCGGTATAGCGGGTCAGGTAGACAAAATCGGCCGGTCTCGCGCTCTGCACGCAACGGGCCAGATCGCTTTCCACCTGCTGGATCAAGGCCTTGTCGGTCCGTTCCAGGATGGTGGGCTGGGTGGCACCCCCGATAAAGGCCGTCAGCAACACCTGATCGGCGGCCGCCCGGTTGGGAAAGAGGGTGCTGGAAAAGAGGGCACCCAACAGGGCCACTTTTTCCAGACGTGGCACCAGAAAGCCAAAACCATCGAGGGGATGTCCCACGCGGGACCGCTGATATCCCAGGGCCACACTGGCCAGGGGGGCATACGGGATGGCTTGCAAGGTGTGGGCGGCCGCTGCGGCAAACGGAGCCAGCAACTGGGCAGCAGCGGGGGCCGGAACCGCCAGGATGACGGCTTTGGCCACTATTTTTTCCGTTTTGCCCGCCACCCGTCCCTCTTGCATCGTCTGCACCCCATAAATCTGCCAATGGCCCTGGGGGGCGGGGGTCAGACTCATCACCTTGAACCGGGTACGCACCGTTCCGGGGGCCAGTTTTTGGGCGATGGTGGTGGGCAGAACGCCCATCCCCTGATCGAAGGAGATCATGCGTCCTTTGGGCAAACCGGCCCCCTTCAGCAGCCGTCCCTGATGCCAGGCCCCCCGCAACAGCGAGCCGTGGTCCCGTTCCAGGGCATAAATTCTGGCCACCGCCGCCTGTACCGACAACTGTTCAGGATCACCGGCGTAGACCCCGGAGACAAAGGGTTCCACCACATAATTCAGAAATTCCGGCCCCAGGCGGCGGCGGACAAAGGTGGCGATGCTCTCCTCGGTGGTGGACCGGGGCCGGAAGGGTTCCAGGAGCAGTTGTCTCTTGGCCTGCCAACTGAAAAAAGAGGAGAGAAAAAAGGCCGGAGGCGAAGCGGGCAGGGGTTTCAGTGTGCCATCCCGCAGGACATAGCGTCGGGCGGCCAAGTCATTGGCCACCTGCAACCGCGACTCCAGACCGAGATCGTGGATCAATCGGCCCAGGGCATCGTCGGGATGTCCCGGTTTTTGCAGGGTGGAGTTGGGGCCATGCTCCACGCAATAATTCTGCTGGAAGGAGGTTTGGATGGTCCCTCCCGGTTGTTCACGACTCTCCAGCACCCGCACCGGGATCCCCTTGCTCTGCAAAAACCAGGCGATCGACAGACCAGAAATACCACCACCAATGATGACTATCACGCCGTTTATCCTCTCCCGAACAGGGCACCTTTAAAAATGGTGGATACCATCATCCAGACTGCCACAGGGGGTCCGTCAAAGTCAGGTAGCCACGCCCCTGCATAAAATCGTCAAAATCGTTGCCGTGCGTTATGGGAAACTCGGTCTCGATTTCTCGTTGCAACAGGTTTAACAGATGATGGCCAATCCGATCCGAATATTTTCCCCGCAGGGCCTTTTCATACCATTCCATCAGATTGCTTTCCGTAATAATGCTCTGAATTTTTGCTTTCCACCCTATTTGATTTAAATGAGAGACAATGAGTTGTTTTTCGGCATCCTTGCAGACAATGACAATCCGGTCGGATGACAGGGAAGAGGTGATACTTTCCGCCAACTCCTTCGTCAAGGAAAGGTGTTTGATTTGAATGGCGATACCAAAATTGGCCCACATATCCAAACCTCTGTCAGAGGCATTGGTGACACCTTGACGGTTGATCTTTCCTTTCATTCGCAGATTGGTTTGGTCAGGGGAAAGTTGAATGA
>CAIWLA010000236.1 GCA_903913345.1 uncultured Magnetococcales bacterium
ACCGCCACCGCCTGCCGCGCCCCGGCCACATCATGAACCCGAATGATCTGGGCACCACTCAATATCCCCAACGCCGCCAAGACATGACTGCCCACATCCCGCCGCCCCGCCTCGGCCTCACCCGTCAGGGCACCCACCAGCCGCTTGCGGGAAAGACCCAACAAAACCGGCAAACCCAACCCACGCAACACCCGCAAACGACGCACCAGATCCAGATTGTCCGGCTGACTCTTGCCGAAACCAATCCCCGGATCCACAATCAAACGGGAACGGTCAATCCCCTGGGCCACACACCACCGCACCCGCTCCGCCAGGAATTGCGTGACCTCCGCCACCACATCCCGATAAACCGGATGGTCCTGCATGGTGGCCGATGGACCCCGCCGATGCATCAAAACCAGCGGCTCTTTCCGAGGGGCCAATACCGTCCGCGCAAAGTACCCATCCACCCCCTGCAAGGCGTTCACATCATTGAGCATGGCCGCTCCCGCCTCCAAAGCCGCCTGCATCACCTCCGGCTTGCCGGTATCCACCGAAATGGGGAGATCCACCACGTGCGCCAGTCCACTCACCACCGGCCCCACCCGCACCCACTCCTCCTCGCTGCTCACCATCTCGGCCCCCGGACGCGAGGATTCCCCCCCCACATCCAGTATATCCGCCCCCTCCTCCGCCATCCGCACCCCCTGGGCCACCGCCGCCGCCACCCGACGATCCAACCCATCCCCGGAAAAGGAGTCCGGCGTGACATTGATGATGCCCATGATGCAGGGCCGGGAGAGATCCAGACGCCAACGCCCCCACGCCAGCACCGGGGCACCCCCCCCGGAGACCAGACTCATCGTTTGTCAGACCCCCCGGACAGATCCCCATCCACCGGGGGCACGGCTGAAAATCCAGCCCCATGCGGCGACTGCGGATCCCACGGCCCCTTCTTCTGCGGATCCCCCTCCGGTTTGACGGCCTCCGGCGGTGCCCTCGGCTTGAGGGCCTCTGCCAACGGCACCCCCTCCACCAAACGCATCACCTCATCGGCCTCCAACGTCTCCCGGTCCAGCAGGGCCGTCGCCATGTCGTGCAAAACCGACATCTTTTCCGTCAAAATCTGCTTGGCGCGCTCATGATTGACCTCAATAATACTGCGTATCTCCTGGTCAATGGCGCGGGTCGTCTCCTCGGAGACATTCTTGTGCTGGGTGATCTCCCGACCCAAAAAGATCTCTTCCTCTTTATGGCCATAGGTGAGAGGCCCCATCCGCTTGCTCATCCCATACTGGCAGACCATGTTGTAGGCAATATCGGTGGCCCGCTTGATGTCATTGCCCGCCCCGGTGGTCATCTGCCCCAGCACCATCTCCTCCGCCAGCCGTCCCCCCATCAGAATGGCAATATTGTCATCCAGTTGCTGCTTGGAATAGGTATGCCGGTCCTCCGTGGGCAACTGCATGGTCAAACCCAGAGCACGCCCACGGGGAATAATGGTCACCTTGTGGACCGGATCCGTACCCGGAATGACGCTGGCCACAATGGCATGACCCGCCTCATGATAGGCCGTCATGCGCCGTTCCGACTCGGAAATGACCGCCGATTTGCGCGGCTTGCCCATCATCACCTTGTCCTTGGCCGTCTCAAAATCCTCCATATCGACCGTCTGCTTCTCCTCCCGCGCCGCCCCCAGGGCCGCCTCGTTCACCAGATTGGCCAAATCGGCCCCGGAAAATCCGGGCGTACCACGGGCAATCACCTCGGCATCCACACTCTCCGCCAGCGGCAGCTTGGCCATGTGAACCAGCAAAATCTGGGTCCGACCCCGAATATCCGGGTTGGGCACCGCCACCTGCCGGTCAAAACGACCCGGACGCAACAACGCCGGATCCAACACATCCGGCCGATTGGTGGCCGCCACCAGAATCACCCCTTCATTCGATTCAAAACCATCCATCTCCACCAGCAACTGGTTGAGGGTCTGTTCCCGCTCGTCATGTCCACCCCCCAGACCCGCCCCCCGGTGGCGACCCACGGCGTCAATCTCGTCAATGAATATGATGCAGGGGGCGTTCTTCTTCCCCTGCTCAAACATGTCCCGCACCCGCGCCGCACCCACCCCGACAAACATTTCCACAAAATCAGAGCCGGACAGATTGAAAAAGGGGACATTGGCCTCCCCGGCAATCGCCCGGGCCAGCAGGGTCTTGCCCGTTCCCGGCGGACCGATCAGCAATACCCCCTTGGGAATCTTGCCCCCCAACCGCTGAAACTTTTGCGGATTTTTCAAAAATTCAATAATTTCCTGCAACTCCTCCTTGGCCTCGTCGATCCCCGCCACATCGGCAAAGGTCACCTTGCTCTGTTGCTCGGAGAGCACCCGCGCCTTCGACTTGCCGAACGACATCGCACCCCGTCCGCCCCCCCCCTGCATCTGGCGCATGAAAAAGATCCAGACCCCGATCAGCAACAGCATCGGAAACCAGGAGATCAGCACCGTCAGCAACAGCGGCGTCTCTTCCGGTGGCCGCGCCGTGATATTGACCTTTTTCTCCCGCAACATGCGCATGAGATCCGGATCTTCCGGCGTATAGGTGGAAAAGGCGTTGCCATCGGAGAAAACCCCGGTCAATACCCGTCCCTGCACCGTGACATCGGTGACATGCCCCAGATCCAATTGATGGAGAAAATCAGAAAAGGGAATGTGATGATCCCGTGCCGTTGGCTGGTTGAACAAATTGAACAACATGACCAACAGCAGACCGACCACCATCCACATCGAAAGATTTTTATAGAACCCGTTCAACAACGTCCTCCCAGACACCCATCCGTGCCCTGGTCAGTGATTACCAGACCCATCATCGGGACAGGTCAAAGATAGGCATAAACCCAAAAAAGTTCAATGGTTTCCTTCCGGAGCACCGCCATCCTGCCCCGGACCCTGGCGACCCAGGCCTTGGGCCGAAACCCCTTGCAACGGATGAAACAGAATCCGCTCCTGCTGTCGTTGCACCGCCAAACCCTGGACCACCATCGACCAGTGGTGCCGCCGACTGCGCAAGAGGTGTACAAACCCCGCCACCGCCCGCGCCCCCGGAGGCCGCCAGGAGCCATGCAGTTGGCGATGACAATGATGCAGACAACGGCACAACAATTCGTCCGGCACCGCCTGCAACGCCTCGGCCGAGAGGGAGATTCCTCCCGACGCCAACCGGTGCGGATCCCATTCCGGCCACAACCGCGCCCGCATCCACTCCAGGGCCGCATCGGCCTGGGCCATCCGATCGGCGGTGGCGACCAGCCGCTGGGTAACGTCTCCATCCGCCACCCCTTGCAAAGCGGGCAAGCCCTGATGGCGAATGCGATTGCGCCGCGCCGTCTGCTTGGCATTGCTGGCATCCTCCCGCCAGGAAAGAGCCGCCGCCACCAGCCACGCCCGCACCTCGTCCCGGGAGAGGGTCAACAGGGGTCGCACCAGATCCACATCCGCCGCCAACGGACGCGACGGGGCCATGGCACTCAACCCATGCACACCGCTGCCACGCAACAACCGTTCCAGAAAGGTTTCGGCCTGGTCATCCCGATGGTGTCCCGTGGCCACCCGGTTCGCGCCAAACCGCTGGGCGCAACCCCACAAAAAATGGTAGCGCGCCCCCCGTGCCCGCTCGGCCAGATCCCCCGTCCGTTCCGCCGCCGTTGCCCATCTCTCCACCTCGCAGGCGATCCCCAGTCGCTGGGCAGAGGCCACGACAAAAGAGGCATCATCCGCCGAATCGGCCCGCAAGCCGTGGTCAAAATGGGCCACCCGGATCGCTTCCCGTGGCCGCAAACCGCTGGCCACCAGCAGATGCAACAATCCCATCGAATCGGCCCCACCGGAGACCGCCACCACCACGCGACACCGGTCTGGCAACAAGAGAGCGGCCTGCTGCCGAAACCGCTGGACCAGTGGGTCCATCAAAAATGGGTCCGATCCAGTCGATAAACGGCCGGATCGGACCGCCCCAGGGCGGCAAACCCCGCCAAACGCAACCGACAGGCATCACACTCCCCACACGCCTGCCCCTGTTGATCGGGATCGTAGCAGGAGAGGGTGCGTCCAAAATCCACCCCCAACGCCAATCCCTGACGAATGATGTCCGCCTTGGAAAGAGAGAGCAGGGGCGCGTGAAGACGGTATGGACCTTCCCGCGTGGCCACATTGGCCAATCGCTCAAAGGCATCAATAAAAACCGGCCGACAATCGGGATAACCGGAAAAATCCACCGCATTGACCCCAATAAACAGGTCACGCGCACCCAACGTCTCGGCCCATGCCAAAGCCAGTGATAAAAATACGGTATTACGGGCAGGCACATAGGTTACAGGGATCCCCTCACCGGCACCTCCCCTGGGAACCGGGATGGCAGAGGTCAGGGCAGAACCCGCAAACGCCTCGGCAGAGAGATCAAAGAGAAGATGACCCTGCACCCCCAGGGTACGGGCCATGGCCTCCGCGGCTTGCAGTTCCAAGCCGTGCCGTTGGCCATAACGAAAACTGATCGCGTAGACAGCAAACCCTTCCGCATAGGCACGGTACAGACAAACCGCCGAATCCATGCCACCAGAGAGCAAGACCACCGCCTTGGCCCTGGTCTCTCCCACCGACACGCCCTACTCTCCCGCCAGCCGCTTGATCCGTTTACTGCCGGGCGGATCGGACTTGACTTCTGTCTTGACGGGCGCGGCCTGGTCCGCTCCGCCTTCGTTCGCCCCCGCCGCCCCCTTCGCCGGTTCCTTTTCCTTCTGCGCAATATCCTGCAACCGTCGCCGGGCCATGGCCACCGCCGAAGAGTCGGGGTAATCCGTGATCAACTTGGTCAGACTGGCGCGGGCATGGGCCATATCCCCCAACTCGTAGAAGGCATAGCCAATCTTCAGCAGACTGGGCGGCACCTTGGCACTCGTGGGCCAACGGGTCAACACCTGATTGAAGGCCACCAGTGCCTCGCGGTACTGCTTCTGGACGGAATAGAGTTCACCGATCCAGTATTGGGCATTATCCGCCAGTGTATCGTTCGGAAATTTTTCGAGAAACTGCTCAAACCCCTCTCGCGAGGCATTGTACTGTGCGTTTTTCAACAGCAAAAAGGCGGCATCATACATCTGCTGTGGCGTGGCGGGGGGAGCCGCCGCCGCACCGGGCTTGGCAGGCGGGGTCACACCCACCTTCGAAGCCACCGCCGCCGTACCGGGCTTGCCCGCTGCGGGCGGTGGTGGTGCGTGTTGCACCGCCGGGGGTGCCGCCGGGGGTGCCGCCGGAATCGCCGCCGGGGTCGCCGGCAGAGCCACAGCGGCCCCCACTGGCGGTGGCATCCCAGGCCTGGCCGGTGCCGCACCCGGCTGGACCGGCTGAACCGGTGCCACCGGGATGGTCTGCTCCATCTGCGGGAACCCCGGCAGACCCACATCGCTCTCGGCGACAGACCTCTCCTTCACCTGCTCCTTGATGGTCTGATTTTCGTGCTGCACCACCTCCAGGTTGCCACGCAATTGGCGCATCTCCGCCTCCTGCGCCGCCAGTCGCCGCTGCATCTCCGCCAGAGCGGCACGATTGTTTTTTTCGGACTGCTCCACCTCTTGAACCGATTTTTCCACCTCGGTTCGCCCATCACCCTGACGGGCGGGAGCCGTCTGGCTGCCGGCACAACCGGACAGCGACCAGAGGATCAACCAGGGCAACACCGCCTCGATACAACGGCGACCTGGTCGTTGCACAACAGGTGTATGGTCGGTTATTGCCCTGGTTTTCATGGTCTCTTATCCGTTCCGACTAACGCAGCACAATTTCGGCACGACGATTCTTGCTCCAGGCCGCATCATCATGCGACGGCACCAGAGGCTTTTCCTTGCCATAGGAGACCGCTTTCATCCGGTTTGCGGGCAGACCCTGACCAACCAAAAAGCGCACCACGGCATCGGCCCGCTGTTGACCCAAAGCCAGGTTGTATTCCCGTGTGCCCCGCTCGTCGCAATGACCCTCGATGGTGATCGTGCCACCCTTGGGACCATGGGCCAAAATCCATCCGGCATTGTGGGCCAATACCTGGGCAGCCTTGTCGCTCACCAGGTTGGAGTTGTACTCGAAATAAATCCGATGCTCCGGCTCCACATTGACATCAAAGTGGTACGCTCCGGCCCCACCTCCCCGACGGGAAGGATCATCCAGATTGCCAGACGAGCCACCCAACCGACCCACACCCTTTCCTGCTTCTGCCGCCGCCTGATCGTCATCCAAACCGCTCTTGGGCGTGGAACCGCACCCGGACAACAGACCCAACGACAGCAGAACAACCGTAAACCATACAAAACGCTTCATGGAAAACCTCACTTTTAAATTAGAAATCCAACCCTTTGGTACCTTAACGAATCAGGGGAGACCAGGAAGGATCCGATCCTTCCGAATCACCCCCAACGGGCACCAGCCTTTCATTGTAGCCTGTTAAATCGATGCTGTAAAGCTGAGAATGACTGCCACTTTGACGCGAAAAGAGGATGACCCGACCATTGGGGGACCAGGTGGGGGATTCATCCATCCAGGAATCGGTCAAGACGCGCATATTTTTTCCATCCGGGGTGATCACGGCAATCTGAAATCGCCCCCCGTTTCCATGCACAAAGGCGATCAAGTCGCCCCGTGGCGACCAGGACGGAGCGGCGTTATAGTTGCCGTCAAAGGTGATCCGCCGGGGTTCCCCACCATGGGAATCCATGACGTACAGTTGCGGATTCCCGGCCCGATCGGAGTTGAAGACCAGCTTCTGGCCATCGGGGGAGAAGGAGGGCGAGGTATCAATCGCCGTATGGTTGGTCAGACGGACCAACTGGCCGCTGCCCAACTCCTTGACGTAGATCTCCGGGTTGCCATCCATGCTCAGGGTGAGGGCCATCCGTTTGCCGTCCGGCGACCAGGAGGGCGCGCTGTTCAGCCCCGGATAATCGCCTTGCTGGGAATGAACACCGCTGGAGAGGTCCAGACGAAAGACGCGGGGGGCACCGGTTTCGTAGGAGAGGTAAAAGAGCTGATCCCCATCGGGCGAATAGCGAGGGGTCAGGACCAGATCCTTGCCCTGGGTCAGTTCAACCCGGTTGGCCCCATCCTGATCCATCATGGCCAGATGTTTCGCCCCCCCCTTTTGGGCCACAAAGGCGATGCGGGAGGTAAAATAGCCGGTCTCCCCGGTCAATCGGGTATAAATTTCATCGGCCACCCGATGGGCCACATGCCGCCAATTGCGTTGCGAGGCGGAAAACCGCTTCCCCTTGCCGACCAGGCTCCCCTGAAAGACATCGTAGAGGAAAAAATCGACGATCACCTGATCGCCTTCCTGGCGGGTTGCCCCGGAGACCACCGCCTCGGCACCAATCACGCGCCACTCCTTGAACTCGGGACCGGTACGCCACAAGGTGTCGGGCATTTGCAAAAAGGCACTGCGATTGAGGGGACGAAACAGTCCAGACCGTTCCAGGTCGGCACTGACCACCTCGGAGAGCTGACTGCCCATGGTGCCGGGGGCAATCTGGCCACCGGCGGTGAGATTGACAAAGGCGGGCACGGCAATCGGCAGTGGGGTCAACCCCCCCTTGGTGATATCGATGCGCACCCCCGCCCAGGCCGAGCCACTGCCCAGAGAGAGCAGGCCGATCAGCCCAGCCAGCCACAGGAACCGCACCCCCTCGGACCGAACCGCAAGGGCCACGGTTCGCGTGATGGTGTGCCAATATGTCGTCGAGAACATTGTCATTTTTTCACAATCCCTTCACAGGATTTTGTCCGAGATACTGACCGTCAGTTTGCCCAGCATGTTGGCATAACTGCCCATTTCATTATCATACCAACCATACACCACCGCCTGGGTGACGGGCACCTCCAGGGTATGGGAGACGATGGCCTCCCGCACCACCGGGGGCAGACCGGGAATGCGATCCAGGTTGACCCGCGTATAGGCGGTCCGGGTATGGGTCTCCGTCCCTTCGATGACGGCAGCGGCCAACGGCGAGCCGATCATGTCGGCAGAGCAATTTTGCGCGGTGCTGTAGACCAGATGGTCCGCGCAGGTTCCACTGGCCGCCTCCTGGTAGATGCCATTGATATCGGTGCGGTTGATCGGATTGTCCCGACTTTCCGATTGCAGATTGAGGGTCAAAATGATCAGGGATCCGGCCGCAACGGGTACCCGCACCGATTCGGCCATCATGCCGATCTCCGCCATTTCCGGGAGGACGAGGCGCAATGCCTTGGCGGCTCCGGTGGTGGTCAGAATCAGGTTATTCATCGCGCTGCGATTTTTGCGCAGATCGGTGGCATTGGCGGTGGGCAGGGCATCCAGCACCACCTGACTGCTGGTCGCGGCATGGATCGTGACCATGGAGGCCGAGAGCACCCGATCCGCCCCGTAATGGTCCAGGATGGGTTTCATCATGTAGGCCAGACAGGTGGTGGTACAGGAGGCGGCGGAGATGAGGGTGTGCCGACCGGGCAGATACATTTCATCATTGATGCCCATCACGGTGGTCACCGCATCGTCGGGCATGGCGATACCGCTGGTCTTGATCTTGAAAGGGGCAGAGAGCACCACCTTTTCGGCCCCGGCCTCCAGGTGGCCGCGCAGGGCACCGCCGCTGGTATCGGCAGAGGCCGTGGGATCGGTAAAGACCCCGGTGCAATCCACCACCAGACGCACCCCGTGGTCCCGCCAACCAATATCCCGCGGATTGCGGTGGCTGCGCAAAAAACGGACGGGAGTGCCGTCGATGACCATCCGCCCACTGGTCTCGTCCAACTCTTCGATCACCCGCTGGCCGTGGTAACCATACAAAAAGTGGGACAAACGGCCATAGGTGCTGTCGTGTTCCACCGCATGGGCCAGATCGGCCAGACTTTTTCCCACCGGACGTCCCACGTTGACGATGATTTCGTCAAACGATTTGCGCGCCAAATGGTGCCAGAGGGAGAGCTTCCCGATGCGACCCATGCCATTGATACCGAGTTTCATAAATACCTCGTTGCTGTAAACGACGGCAACGCCTGCCCGTTCCGGTCAACCGTTGCTTGGAAATTTTTTATTGTATGTTAGGATGTATGCTCTATGCAAGCCAAGTGGAAAAAAAAATGGAGAAGGGGACAAAATACCAAAACCGCGCCCATCCAGAAATTCTTGCAGAATAGTGTTTAAAACAGAGTTTGGATGGTCTATAATGAAGGGTGCCTGAATGGGGGATTGGGCAACAAACAGGCCATTCTCATCCGGGTGACGACTCCACACCGCTGGGTGGCGTCGGACAGGGAAACCGCTGGATGATCAACAACCCAGGAGAAACACAATGAAACAGATCGCTCCACTGCTCATCATGCTCTTGCTGGTGGCCCTCCACGGATTGGGATATGCCGGGGAACATGATCCGAAACCGGAATTCAAGTCCAATTTCATGTATGGAACCAACGATGGGGCCTCCCCGGATGCCAAAAAGTTGATGACATGGATGGACAAGGTCTCCGCAGAAGTAAAAACTTTTATTAAATCGATTATCGGAGTGAACACCTTCAACGCCATCGGAGACTCGTTCAACCACTTCATAGAGGCAATCAAAAACTTTTTCACCCAGCCCTGGGGAAAACGCATGGAGTGGAAGGCCTCTTGAGAAGGGGGTTCCAGCGGGTGGGTGTTGTTTCGCCCGGCTCCTTAGACCGACCCGCACCGTATTGAGTAAAGAACCATGAAATGGTTTGCGCCACTGATGATCGCCCTTTGGCTGGTGGCCGTCTCTGGGCAGGGGTACGCCCAGACCCCATATGGGACGATGCTGCAAAGACAAAGCCGGGAAAAAAACCGGCCGTTGCCGCCTGTGGTGGATCAGGAGGAGGCCGATGCCCAAACCCTGTTTGGCTTGCTGTACAGTGTGGACAATATTATTCCCCAGGATCCCAGAGAGGCGATGGCCATCAATCGCCAACCCGCCGAGAAGGGCGACATCAAGGCCCAAAACACCCTTGGTCTGATTTATCGGGAGGGGCTGGGGGTGGCGCAGGATTATGGCGAGGCGGTCAAATGGTATCGCAAGGCGGCGGAACAGGGAGACAGTCGGGCACAGGTCAACCTGGGCTGGCTCTACCACGAAGGATTGGGGGTGGCAAAGGATGGTGCGGAGGCGGTCAAATGGTGTCGCCGGGCCGCTGAACAGGGCGATGTCACGGCCCAGTTTACCCTGGGCCTGTGGTATAAAAATGGCGATGGTGTACCCCGCAATCGCCAGGAGGCGTTGATCTGGTATCGCAAAGCGGCGGAACAGGGGGTTGACATGGCCTCCACCCTCCTGTGCGCCCTCTATTACGACAATCTGGAGGCGTCACCGGAGGACAAGGAGGCCGTCAAATGGTGTCTGAAGGCCGCCGAACAGGGTCATAATGCCATGGCCCAATACCGCCTGGGCACCCTCTACCGCACCAGCAAAACCCTTCCCCAGGACCAGAGGGAGGCGATCAAATGGCTGCGCAAGGCCGCCGAACAGGGGCTGTCCGAGGCCCAGTTTCAACTCGGACTGGCCTACCAGGATGGCACGGGGGGACTCTCCGGCGACCACAAAGAGGCGGTCACCTGGTATCGCAAGGCGGCCTATCAGGGACACGTCAACGCCCAGGTCCGCCTCGGCACGATCTATCTCACCGACCATGAGATCCCCCACAACCCAAAAGAGGCGGTCAAGTGGCTGAAAAAGGCCGCCGAACAGGGCAACGCCACCGCGCAGATTCAATTGAAGGTGTTGCAGGAGTCGGCCATGCCATGAACAAGGCGTTCATCAACCGGGATGGTTGACCAATGATGATGGGGGTCCGGGGGAGATGATCTCCCCC
>CAIWLA010000237.1 GCA_903913345.1 uncultured Magnetococcales bacterium
GAGACATTGACCATCCTGGGGGTGGGGGTCATCATCGCCATTTTTTTTGAGTCGGTATTGGGCTTTTTGCGCAACTATTTGTTGTTGCACACCACCAACAAAATGGACATGCGCCTCTCCTCTCGCACCTTTGGTCATCTGCTGTCACTGCCCCTGACCTTTTTTGAAAACAGTTCCGCCGGGGTGATCGTCAAGCATATGCAGCAGGCCGAGGTGATCCGCAATTTTATGACCGGCAAGCTGTTCTCGACGATCATGGATACCTGGGCCTTGTTCATTTTTTTGCCGGTACTGCTCTTTTACAGCGTGACCATGACCCTGGTGGTGCTCCTTTTTTCCGGACTGGTGGCGGTCACCCTGCTGGTGGTGATGCCCCTCTTTCAACGGGAGATCGAACGACTCTATGCGGCGGAAGGTAAACGGCAAGGACTGCTGGTCGAAGTGATTCATGGGATGCGCACCGTTAAATCCCTGGCCCTGGAGCCGGGATTCCGGCGCAGTTGGAGCCACAGTTCAGCCCAGGCCATCACCATGCAGATGCGGGTGGGCAAGATATCCATCAGCGCGCAGGCCGTCATCGGGTTTCTGGAAAAATTATTGTCCGTGGTGATTGTCTGGCTGGGGGCTGTCATGGTTTTCAGTGGCTCTCTGACCGTTGGGGAGTTGGTGGCCATTCAAATGCTGGCTGGGCGAGTCAGTTCCCCTCTGGTGCAATTGGTCTCGCTGATCAATGAATTTCAAAAAACGGCCCTGTCGGTGCGCATGTTGGGGGGCGTCATGAATCACCCTCCGGAACAGGCCATGACCCAGGTGGGGTTGCGTCCTCCCCTGCGGGGGGAAATCACCCTGGAAGGGCTTACTTTTCATTATCCGGGCATGTCGGTACCCGCACTGAACAACATCTCGCTGACCTTCCGCGCCGGGAGCATGGTGGGCATTGTGGGGCGCAGTGGTTCCGGCAAGAGCACCTTGTTGCGTCTGCTCCAGGGGCTTTATCTGCCCCAACAAGGAGCCATTCGTTTTGACCAGCATGATATCCGTGAACTGGATTTTTCCCATCTGCGCCACAATCTGGGGGTGGTGTTGCAGGAAAGTTTTTTCTTCCGTGCCACGGTGCGGGAAAACATTGCCCAATCGTTGCCGGAGGCCTCGTTCAGCCAGGTGGTGACCGCCGCGCATCTGGCGGGTGCGGATGAATTCATCCAACGTTTGCCACAGGGTTATGAAACCCTTTTGGAAGAAAATGCCAGCAACCTGTCCGGCGGCCAACAGCAGCGTCTGGCCATTGCCCGGGCGGTGCTCTCCCAACCGCCCATCCTGATTTTTGACGAGGCAACCAGTGCCCTGGATCCGGAAAGCGAGGCCATTGTGCAAGACAACATGAGCCGGATTGCCGAGGGCAGGACGGTGGTCATGGTCTCGCATCGTTTGGCCACACTGGTGAACGCGAATCAAATTTTTGTCCTGGATCAGGGCAGGGTTGTCGGTACGGGAACCCATGCCGAGTTGCTGTCCCAGAATGGGATTTATCGCCATTTATGGGACAAGCAGAACAGTCATGAACGGTGACCGGTCCATGGGCAATGCGATCCTCTTTTCGGCCCTTCCTGTGCGGGCGGTGAACCGCCTGCACAGACCCCTCCACCCTTTTTCTGCCATTATTTTTAACGATTGTGGGGGACTGAGTGGGATCATCCCCCTCAGCGGGGTCCAGGGGCAACACCCCCTCTGGCCGCACCGATGATCAAGACGGGCGATCATGAGACCATACCCGCCTCATCGGGGGAGGATGGGGTGATCCAGGTGGTGGAACAGATCTGCGAACAGGGCCAACTGATCTTTCGGGAAGGGCAGGTGGGCGACTGCGCCTATCAGGTGGTGGCGGGCCAGGTGGAGTTGTTCAAACAGTCGCCGGATGGTCCTCTGCGCCTGGCGATCCTGGGCAAGGGGGAAATTTTTGGTGAGATGGGGGTGATCGACAACAGTGTGCGCAGTGCCTCCGCGCAGGCACTGGAGTCGTTGACCCTGCGGGTCTATTCGCGAGAAGCCTTTTTGCAACTGTTGCGCCATCGTCCAGAGAGTGCCCTGTCCGTGATCAAGATGGTCACCGGGCGGTTGCGTCAGGCCGACGAGAGCATCGCCCATCCCGATCAGGTGCTGGCGGCTGGCGGGGATCCCACCCGCTCATCGAGCAGGTGGGGGCGATGGTTTGGCGGTACTGCCCGACCATTTCGTCGTGTCCGCCTGGAATTCCAGCCGGATGCCATCGAGATTGAAGAGCAACCAATCCCCATGGCAGCCCGATTGATTTTTTTTACTTTAATTCTGTTCCTGGTGGTGGGCGTGATGTGGGCCTCCCTGGCTCATCTGGATCGCATTGTCATCGGCGAGGGCAAATTGGTCACCCAGGCATCGAAAATTTCTATCCAACCCCTGGATACCATGATCGTCCGTACCATTGAGGTGCATGTGGGACAGGAGGTCAAAGCGGGTCAACTGTTGGCCCAGTTGGATCCAACCTTTGCCGAGGCCGATCTCCTCTCCAGCCAGGCCTCCCTGACCAGTTTCGCGGCACAAATCCAGCGCGTGACCGCAGAGCTTGAGGGCAAGCAGCCTGAGCACTTTTCCCCCGACCCCGGCGATGAGCACATACAGCGCAGCCTGTATGAATCTCGCCAACGGGAACGGAGCAGCCAGTTGTTGTCCAGCGATGAGACGATCCAGGCGTTGCAGGCCAGCCTGCAATCGACCCGTGCGGATTATCAGGCCATACAGACTGACCTGGACATTGCGATGGAACTGGAAAAAATGCGCCGTGATCTGCTGAAACAGGGGTATGGTTCCCGGATCCTGTGGCTGGAGGCCAAACGGCAATTGAGTGCCACCCGGCGAGACAGCACACGGTTGACGAATGGTTTGAGCGAAACCGGCCACAGGCTGGCCGCTGCGGAGGCCCAACGCGGAGCCATGATGGCGGAATGGCGGAGCAAGGACAGTCAGGAACTCCTGACCAATCAACGTGAGTGGATCAAGTTGGCCGAAGTGGTGGCCAAGCAGGAGCGGATGCTGAAGCTGGTGCAGTTGCGGGCACCGGTTGACGCCGTGGTGCTGGAAATCGCTCCCCGCACCGCCGGTTCAATCATTCGTCCGGCTGAAGTCCTGCTCACCCTGGTGGCGGTGGATATGCCGTTGCAGGCAGAGGTCAACATTCCCGCCCGGGACATCGGTTATTTACGCAAGGGGGATCGGGCCAGGATCAAGCTGGATGCCATACCGTTTCAGCGTCATGGCACCTTGGGGGGTGAGCTGTTGACCATCAGCGAGGATATTTTTGAAGAGGAGATGGCCGGGCACAAACAGCCGGTCTACCGGGCGCGACTCTCACTGGAGCAGAAAAATTTGCGGGAAATTCCAAAAGATTTTCGCCTGATTCCAGGGATGAGTGCCATTGCCGAAATCAAGGTGGGCACCCGCACTCTCCTTTCCTACTTTTTTTATCCTATCCTGCGCACCCTGGACTCCGGTTTGCGAGAACCGTAAATGCCCGACCCGACTGGATGGATCTGGACACCTAAATTTAGTATTGTGTCCACGGAATTCTAATTCTCAAACACATCTTTAAGTGAACGAGCATCCAGCACCAAGTCACCCCACCGTTCCAATGCATCTGAGTCGGCAATGGCACTTTGCTCGTGAACTGCGGC
>CAIWLA010000238.1 GCA_903913345.1 uncultured Magnetococcales bacterium
CCGAAACCATTCAAAAAAACGTCGAAAATCAACTCCTTGATAAATGGCATTATCATAGCCATCCAACTGATTAAAAGAATGGCGGATTTTGATCTTTAAGGGAATATCCAACACCCCCCTTTCCACGGGATAGTAGGCGATGAGAGGCAGAGATGCGAATTTTGAGTCGTTTGTCAGAGAGGTACGAAAACAATCGGCCAGCGCAGTGACAAATTCCAGTCGGCTTGACCGGCTATCCTTTCGTCCTATCAGGGTTTTTGTTAACAGCCATTGGTATTCTTTACCTTCATTCTGAACATCCAACATAATGCTGGCACCTGTTCTGTCATTCAGGATTTCGCCGTCGTTAATGGGACTGCCCGGTGCCCGCTTCCGATTGATGCGGGCGACCAGCCAACTCAACCCCTTGGCCACAGCCTCCAGTATTGCCGTCTTCCCGGAACCGTTATCGCCGATAAAGACGACACGGGAGGCCCCCTCCAGCGGCACTTCTAATCGCTCAAAGCGGCGAAAATTTTCCAAGGTTATTTTTAACAGCTTCATGACCCTCTCCCGGACCGCCTCATGCGAAAAACATTATACCTTGCGACCAATCCAGACAATGCGCCCCAGGATTTGAATCTCGTCGGGATAGACACTTTCCGGGCTGTACAGGGGATTGTCCGACTGGATGCGAATGCGGCCATCCGTCAACCGTTGCAGACGCTTGGCCAACAACGATTGATCCATGCGCACCACATAAATGGACGGATCCAGGGTGCGCAACTCCCGCATGTCCAGCAACAGGAGATCCCCATCGCCAATGGCCGGCTCCATGCTGTCCCCACGGGCGGTGATCAGGGCCAGCTTGTTTGGATCCAACCCCATCGCCGCCCGCAACCAGTCGGTCTTGAAGGCCAGATGATCGACAATCTGCTCGGATTGCACATCCAGGCCCGGTCCGGCACTCGCCTGCACCGCATAACGGGGCACCAGGGTAAAATGGTCGGCCAAAAAGGCCTCTTTTTCCGCATCGCTCTCGTCCACCTCATCACCCCCATAAACATGCCGATGATCGGCCACCACGACAGCCCTCTGCCCCACGGTGGCTGGCGCATCGGCCAGCATGGCCCCCCGGCCCGAGGCCAACCAATCGGGCCGCACACCCAAGGCCGAGGCCAGTTCCAATAACTTGCCCGGCTTGCGAACCCCACCGGATTCAATCTCACGAATGGTCGATTGCCCACTGTAACCCGCCCGCCGGGCCAACGCCTCCTGAGAAAGCCCCAACGCCTTGCGCCGTTGCAGGAGACGCATACCCAACTGTTCCATGACCATCCACCCCTTCCCTCTCTTGAGTTGACCGACCAAACTGGCACCTCAAAATAACAAGAAATTGTTCAGCAGGCAAACAAAAAATTGTTGACTGGCGCGGTTTTTTTTATTATCGTGCGCATGATCTTTCACTTGTCCAGAAAACAACCACACCGCACTGCGTTTTCAGGGAGCCTCTCTTTCCATGTCACCCATCCACTCCCCCACCGCCGCCCATTCCGAGTTTTCCCTCTCCCAGGTGGCCGAGGATTGGCTGTTTGCCTACGCGAACGCCCGCCATGAGACGGCACGCGCCACCATGTGGCCCCATCTGGTGGAGGCCGTGGAAGAGTTGATCACCGAATCCCGCCGTTTGTATGCCGAGCAGGTCAGAGAGAGATGATTTCTTTTGTTTTAATTGAGCGTCACGGTCCCCGTTGGGGGTTCGGGGGATAACAGGCATCAACACTTTGTGGACGTACTCTTTTTGGGGCTTCGCCCCAAACCCCACCAGGGGCTTTGCCCCTGGACCCCACCAGGGGGATGATCCCCCTGGACCCGCCATACCCACTACTGCGGCAACAGGCTGATGTGGATCGATTCGGTATATTTTATCTGCTGCAAAATGGCCTGTCGCACGGCGAGGGCGGTTTGATGGGTTTCACCGGTTGGCAACGTGCCATCGACCAGGATTTGCAAATCCACCTCCCAGGATTCTCCCAACATGCGACCCCGCAACCGGGTCACCCCCAGCACACCGGGCACCTGGAGCGTCACCGCCCGGACTTGCCGCAACACCCGATCCGGGATGGTACCATCCAACAGACCGTGAATGGCCCGACTGGTGATGGAAAAACCGATCTGAACCGTAAACAGGGAGACCAGAATGGCCGCCGCATGGTCGGCCACCGGCCAACCGAACAGG
>CAIWLA010000239.1 GCA_903913345.1 uncultured Magnetococcales bacterium
CAGATCCGGGCAACTCTGAAGCCGAGTCCCAGCCTTGATCCAACAGATCAACGAGCAAGACAAAACAAAGACTGCGCTGGAGTGACTGGAAGAGAGCCATCTCCTGGCGGTGGTCTGACCCCGGACGTTGATTGATAATGACCAATTGGCATGGTGAACCGAGCTCATTGGACTGCTGAATGATCTGGCAGGCAGTTTTGATTTCTGCTGCTCTTTCATAGTGAACACCCCACGCCTGCAGGAGGCTTGCCAGCATGGTCTGTTGCAGACCATCATCGCCCACCACCAAGGCATGCACTCCTTGCAATGCCGTTTGTTGGGGGCGGTCGTCCGTCAAGACCCTGACTTGTTCTTGCAACCGAATGGTGAAAGAAAAAAGGCTGCCTGTTTCTGCGCATGGATTGGCATCCACACGAATCTGACCGCCCATCATGCCAACAAAGCGTTGGCTGATCGCCAAGCCCAGCCCGGTGCCCCCATACAGGCGGGTAGTGGATTTTTCCGCCTGGGTAAATGCATCGAAGATACGGGTGCGCTGTTCGACTGGTACGCCAATCCCGGTGTCCCGAACTTCAAACAGCAGTTCGACCATGCCATCGTTCCGGCTCACGGGATCCCCCCGGCACTCCACCGTACCGCTCTCCGGGGTAAACTTGAGGGCATTCCCAATGAGATTGATGAAAACGGCCCGCAGACGATTGGGATCACCGTGCAGGATCATGTGCGGTGATACCTGCTGGAAAAAAACGGTCAATTCAATCTTTTTCTTATGTGCCAATGGTGCCATGGTGACGGCTGTTTCGTCAAAAATCGCGTTCAAATCGAAATCCACCGTATCCAGGGCGAACTCTCCGGCTTCGATCTTGGAATAGTCGAGAATGTCACTGATCAGGTAAAGCAGCGACTTGCCAGCACCGAAGGCGATCTGAACCTGTTCTCGATAGCGGTTTTCCAGGGGGGCTTCCTGCAGTAGCTCCAGCATGCCCAGGACGGCATTCAGGGGGGTGCGAATTTCGTGGCTCATGGTGGCCAGGAACAGGCTCTTGGCCTGATTGGCCTGTTGTGCCGCATGTCTCATGGCACGGGAACGCTTCAAATATTCAAAAACTTTAAAAACAGACGCCGGGAAAAAGAGAAATCCGACAATAAACAGGACGGTCATGAATATCCCTAAATTTTCTCGAAATTCCCCTTCATCCCGCACTCCCGCTGCCGCCATTTTTTCCTTCACCTGTGTGACCACGATCGTAACCAGCCGATCCATGGCTTCTGTAGGAGCACGATCCATACCGCGCACCATCCCGTCTACCCGGTGGAAAGATTGGGGATCCCCTACGTCGAAAACCTCAAGGGCCTTTCGATACCTGTGCCCCAGGTCGGCATGTTCCCGCCGCAATGCCTCCGCATCGGATAAAACAGCCTCGCTTACGCTCAGTCTTTGCAGAAGGGGAGCCAACAAAGTCAAACGCTTCTGAACCACATCTTCCTCAGCCAAGAAATTGGTCCAGTATTTTTTATAATCATTCGGGTCATACCCACCTCTCAACAGGAGATCCTTCCATTCCTGGACCTGTCTTTTAAAATGAACTTGGATGTTGCGTATCTGATCAACCAAATAAAAACCTATGCCGATGGCCGTGCGGTCTTGGCGATCCAACTCATGGGCCTTTTGCAGGTTGACAACCTCGAGGATCCCGGCCCCCACTATCGTCAGCCAGAGGATACCGAGAATAAACAGCAGGGATTCCAATGCTTTCCATTTTTTGAGGATATTTTTTATGATGTTTGGAAGAAAAAAACGCATTCGATAAACAGCCTCCTGCCTCGTACTGGATTGGCTGTACCAGTTTATCTGGGATCCGGAATGATACATCCTCACGCAGTCGGGCGCGACAGGGTGACCCAGAACAACGCCCCATTTGGTTCGACCGGCTCCATACCCACCGTTTCCCCCATCTTTTCGGCCAAATGCTTGACAATGGAAAGGCCCAATCCCGTGCCACCCATCCTGCGGGAGCGACCGGTATCCACCCGATAAAACCGTTCAAACAGGCGATGCCGATGCTCTGGCGCAATACCCGGACCGTTGTCCACCACTTCCAGACGTAACCGCCCCTGGCTTTCCCGTGTCCGCACGATGATGAGGGATTGATCAGGAATATACTTGATCGCATTGTTGAAAAAATTGGTCAAAATACGACGCAACATCTCGGCGTCAGCGCGAATCAATAAATCGGGTGGCAGGACAACCTGAAGGGCAATCCGTTTCTTGTCTGCCGCATCCTGTACCAAATCCACAACCTCCTGCACGATGGAAAGCAGTGGGAAGTGATCCCACTCAATGACATACTGATTGTTCTCGAGAAGGGAGAGTTCCATCAGATCGGAGATGATTTGGTCCAGGCGACTGGCGTTGCGTTCCATGGCATCGATTAGAACCCGTCTGTATTGTTCATCCTCCAGGGCACCATCAAGCAGGGTTTGCGCATTGACCTTCATGACGCTGACCGGCGTCCGCAGTTCATGAGAGACATTGGCCACAAAATCGCGCCGGATCAGGTCCAGACGGTATTTCTCCGTCACATCCCTCAGCACCACGACATGCCCCTGATGTTCGTGCAGAAAGGTTACGCTCGCCATGACCC
>CAIWLA010000240.1 GCA_903913345.1 uncultured Magnetococcales bacterium
CATTTCTGTGAAGAAATCGGCCAAACCTACTGCAACGTCGCGAACATGCGGCTGTTGTTCCGGTCCACTTCCAGGAGAATGCTTTGTTGGGGGCCAATGGCGTTGATCACCTGATCCAGGGCACCCGCCGAGGGGACTGGCTGGTTGTTGATGGCCACCACCACATCCCCCACCTGAATCCCCGCCGTCTCAGCAGGGGTACCCGGTTCCACATCCGCCACCATCGCCCCGAATTTGTTCAGCAAAGTCGAATCCTTTTGCTTCATGGCTGGCGAAATGGGCGTCATTTCCAGCCCCATCCACTCAAACTCGGTCTTGAGCGGAGCCGCCGCCGGAGCCGGTCGCCCGGCACCACCCGCAGGCGGCACCGTCTGGGTCATCATGGGATCCGCTGCGGTGGAAGGAACCCGCAAGGCGACCGGTTGCGCCCCAGGCGTCCCGGCAACCCCACCACCACCATTGACCACGACCGTCAGATTTTGCCGCTCCCCATCCCGCACCACGGCAAAACGGACCGCTTGTCCCACCCCCATTCCGCCCAACAGGGCAACCATCTCCTGGGGGGATTTGACCCAACGACCGTTGACCTTGAAAACAATGTCGTTCGCCCGCACCCCCGCCTGCATCCCCAGGGAACCCGGCAGGACACTGCGCACCAACACCCCCTCTGGATAGGGGGAACGGTATTGCCGCGCCAAAGCGGCGTCCACCGGCACCCCATCCAACCCGCCACTGCCCAGGCCGCCAGCCCCCGGCGCGACGGCCGCCGGAATGCCCACCGCCCCACCCGGCGAAAAGCTGTAGTTCATCCCCCCACGACCCTGATAACCGGGACGCAATCCCCCCATGACGCCGTTCGGGCCGGTGCCCCGCCCTGCACCAGGACCGGCACCCGTCATCGCGGCAGCCGTCATCGGCGGCGTCGCCAGAATGGCATGACAGCCGGTACAGGCCCCCCGATCTTCGTGGGGCATCACCGCATTGGCAACAATGGGCGGAGCCGCCACCGGCGGTGTCCCATTGGCCGCTACCGGCGTCGTCCCATTGGTTGCAGAGGGGGTCGCCAGAATCGGGTGACAGGATTCACAGGCCCCCCGGTCCTCATGGGGCATCACCGCATTGGCAACAATGGGCGGAGCCGCCACCGGTGGTGTCCCCCCCGCCGCCGCCGGAACCGCTGCCGCCGGCAAAGGCACCACCTCTTCGATAAACTCCCTGGCCCGCTCAATGGGTACGGCAAAACCGATCCCCGCAAAGGCACCCGTCGGGGTATAAATGGCCGTATTGATGCCAATCACCATCCCCTTGCCATCCACCAACGGTCCACCGGAGTTGCCCCGATTGATGGCCGCATCGGTCTGGATCAAATCCTTGTGGACAATACCCTCAATCGTGACGGCATTGCGCTTGCCGGAGACAATCCCCTGACTGACCGTCTGGTCCAGACCAAACGGCGAACCAATGGCAATGACAGGATCGCCTGTGCGCTCCAGCCTGCTGTTGCCCAGGGGAGCCGGTCTCAGGGGGCGCGCCGGATCCACCTTGAGCAGTGCCAACTCCCGCTTGGCATTCAAACTCACCACCTCGGCCTGATAGCGCATGGTGGTGCCATCTTTTTCAAACACCGTGACATAGACCTCCTGGGACTGTTCCACCACATGGTGATTGGTCAGGATATACCCATCAGAGGTCACGATAATTCCGGACCCCACGCTCTCGAAGGCCGCTCCCGTGAAGGGTTGGGCGAAGCGCAAACCGGTATCCGGGGTCGCCGGAGAGGGCGGAACCGCCGGAGCCATCGCCCCCGCCTGGGCCGTGGGTGCCGCACCCCCCGCCGCACCCGCTGCCGTGCGGGTGGCACTGACATTGACCACACTGGGCATGAGCCGACGGGCAATCCACCCGAACCCCCCCTTGGGCACCGCCGACACCGCCGCCACGGCCTGCCCCGTTGGGGTTGGCGATCCCGCCCCCCACCAGGCCGCCGGGACACTCTGGGGGGCCAATGGCACCCCACCCCCGGCCGTCAACAGCGGCGCATCCCCCGTCGCGGTGGCACCCAGCCCAACCCCTTTCAGGTAATACTGGGTGTACCAGTAACTGCCGACCAGAACGAACAGGGCGACAATACCGATTAAATACAAGTACTTGCGGAGATCTTTGCCGCAAAAGAGCAACTCTTTAGGACTCATTCTGATCCACTCTCGCCCGATACAACGCGATTACAGGTGCTGCGTGATATCCTGTTTCAGGGCATCCCCGGCCACATCATGCAACTCGTCCGCAGCCAGAACCGCATCCACCTCGTTATTTTCCCTCAGTTTGGTGATGCCCGCCCCCAACGCCACCGGACCGATCAAGATCAGCAACAGTGGCACCACGCCGCGCAACACCTCCACCACCGACCACCACCAGGTAGAGAGCCCCCACAACCCCAGTGCAATGGCCACCAACCCGAACACAATACTTGCCATGACATTCTCTCTCCTGAGAAACATGCAATAAAAACAATCACTCTCCGTTCAAGACCCGCTCATTGAGACGGAAGGACTCGGCTTTGCCCTAAGGATAAACAAACCATAGAACATAATGATAAAATTGGCAACACCTGTAAACACAAAAGGGGCACTTGGCCCCAGCCAGTCAAACAGCAACCCCCCGACCTGCAGGAAAAAGATGATCCCCAGGCAACCCACCGTATTGAAGACCCCCAACACCGAACCACGCATGGCCAGCGGGGCGAGATCCAGGGCCACCACCTGGGGTGCCAGCAGGCAACCGGCCTGCCCCAATCCCACCAGAAAGGCGGGCAGAAAGACCCAACCACCCAGGGGATTGACAATCAACCCCATACCAGCAAAACCCGCACCAGAGAGGGCCAGACCCAGCACCATGGCCGGCACCCGACCCAGACGCACGATCAGCTCCCCCCAGATATTGATCGTCAGCAACACGATCAGCCCGACAAAACCGATCACCATGCCGGCCCGGGCCGCCGCCTCGGCACTATCCATACCCAGAATATCGGCAAAATAGACCGCCCAGGTCATCAGAAACAGGCCAATGATGACCATATCGTTGCGGGAAGTAAAGGCTGAGAAAAAGCTGAGGCGCAACGCTTCCTCCCGTTTGACCATCTGGAGGATTGCCTGAAAGGGAATCCGGCCGGTCGCCACCCGTGGGGCGACATCGACCAAAAACCGGCGCGCCACCCATCCCCCCGCAAAGGCGATACCGGACATCAACAACATGGCCACCACCACACCCGATTGCCGGGGAATCTGCATCAGGATCGTATAGACCAGGGTGGCACCAAAGGCCATCATGAACCCCGCCTTGGCCAGCAGACGCGGTCGCAGACGGTGGGCCTCCTGGGAGTCGTGGGCGATGGAGCCATCCCCATCGGAAAAATCCCCCGCCAGGGCCGCAATCTGCGGCCAAACCGCCGTGGTACCCAACGACATGGTGGAACGCAACAGATAGACCAGCGTCAAACCACCCGCCCCCGTCAGTATCCCCAATTCCAGGCTGAACGGCAACAACAACGCAGACACCCCGGACAATAAAAACCCATAATACACCACGGGAATACGTCCCTTCCGGTCGGACAGATAGCCCAGATAGCCCACCGACAGCAGATCCACCAGCTCGGTGATCACCTGAATGTTGGCGTTGACAAAACCAGCATTGTCCCGTGCCAGACCCAGGACATGGCGCAAATACAACGGTTGCAGGGCCAGAGCCAGGGTCATGAAAATCATGGCGACCGCCGCCAGCAGATACAAGGCGTTGTGATGTCGCGTTTCGACCTGTTTCACAATTTTTCCGCCAAAATGGCGATCATCGGTAACCGCCAGTTGCGGTTCAGGATGACCGAGACGATGCCAATCGTGCTGAAAATGCCGATCACCCCCATGGAAAAGGTCAGAAAAAAGCCGCCAATCTCACCCAAAGCCAGGGCAAAGATGGAGACCAGCATCCACAACCACAAAATCAGCCCCTGTCGGGCATGAAAACGGACAAAACCGTTGTGGTCGCCAAACACCAAAGGGGCCAGACACAACAGGCCCAGATAACTCATCGCGGCCAGGAGGCGCGTCTTGCGCGATTCCGGCAACTGCAACACATAATCCACCATGCCCATCCACACCATTGATTCCGAAGAGAGTGAGAGAGATTTCCTGAAAGCAGGCCAACAAAACAATCAAAGTGCCTCTTGTCCCCTCTGGGCCGACGACCCTTCCCCCCCGTCACCGGAACCCTTCCGCCACCCCACTGTCCCGCCCCGATAGAGATAGTTGCAGACCCCCACCCCCACGGCGAGGGTCACCCCGATCAGCAGGATCTGGCTCCAGGCCCCCAGCCCCAGTGTCAGACTCAACCCTTTGGTCACCCCCCCTCCCGCACTCTTGACCACCACGGCCGCCCCACCGGAGGAGGATCCCAGGGCCAGAGAGTTCATGGCCTGGCCAATGGAGTTCACGGCCTGACCCACCACGCCCTGGCTGGTGATGGTGGTCACGCCGACCGCTGGCACCGCACTGCCCTGTGCCACCAGACTCTTGACCAACCCAGCAACCTCCAACTCACCCGCCGACAACAACCCTTCGGTTATGTGCATGGTTGACAATCTCCCCCAGATACCGGCATCCTGCTGAAGTGGACTCTTTCAGAAAAGGCACTACCCCAAGGATCGGTAGTTAGCCTATATTTTGGTCTCCTGTCAAGCAAACAAATTCACTTTGTTCCCCAATCAGGGCGGCGCGAAACCCCATTATGCACACCATTGCCCTCTACAACAACAAAGGCGGTGTCGGAAAATCGACGTTGACCCTGTTCATGGCCGATTTTCTCGCCTCCCTGACGGTGGCGGGACGACTGCTCCGGGTTCTGGTGATCGATCTGGATGCCCAGGGGTCGAGCAGCACCGCCCTCCTGGGGGACGAAAAGGGACGGCAGGCCAGGGCCGCCGACCTCAGCATCGGCCATCTGGCCTTGCAACTGGCCGAAGGAGGCCGACCGGCACTGGAGCCGTTTTTGCTGCTTCGCCCCCGCAGTCGCAGCGGACATCCCCCGTTGCCCGCCATCACGGTCCTCCTCCCGGAAAGGGAGAGCATTTTCAATTTTGATGCCAATCCATTGCAATCCTTGACCCTCCTCTCCCACACCCTCAAGCCGCTCCTGGAACAAATTTTTGACATTGTGTTGTTGGACCTGCCCGGCAATCTGGACGAACGCCACCTGCTGGCGATCAATGGCCTGGTGATGAGCGATTCCATCGTCATCCCGATGGAACCCACCCGACTCGCCATCCACGCCCTTCCGGAAACCCTGCGCATGATCCGCTATGCCCAGGGGAAAAACCGACGGGGAACCCCCACCCTCCTGGGCATTGTCCTCAATCGCACCGACCGGCGCAGTCGGCAGTTCCATCTGCATGTACCTGAAATGGTGCAATTTCTCGAACAAACCGGCACCCCCTGCTTTGCCAATTGTCTCCCCAACGCCCCCGAACTGGCCAATGCCACCGACGACACCCTGGCCTTCACCTCCCTCAAGGATCGCTATGGCGGTTATTACCCCCATGTCAAAAAAGTGGTCAAGGAACTCTTTGATCGCTGGCAACAGGCCCCATTGGGATAAGCCGACGATCCCGGGTTCAGACAAGATCTTGAAAATTCTTTAAAGTTGGTATGAATTTTGGTAGAGTAGCCGAAAGAGGTATGCGCGGAATACCCGCCGTCCGTTGGAGATCCTATGCTTGACTGGATATTTCATCTGCTGAATCATCCCTGGGTTCCCTGGAGTGGCTCCGGTCTCATTGCCGCCTGGGGGCTGGGAGAGTGGTTGGTGGTGCAACAGCGTTGTCTGATCCCCATTCGGCAACGACTGACCCATGACTGTCAGAGTCTGGACCGGGGAACCACCCCATCGTTATCCATCATCGGTCAATCGGTGGTCTCACCCACCGATTATACCGTGCTGCGCCCACGACTGACCCTGGAAAAGGTGCTCGGAAAAGGGTGGGATGCCTATTATTTACAAACGGTTCCCTATCGGTTTTTGGGGATGGGACTCTTTTTCACCCTGATCGGACTGGCGGCGGCCCTCTTTTTTGTGATCCAGGAGCTGCATGCCGATACCCTGGCGGGGGCACGCCAGGCGTTGGATGGATTGCTGCTCTCGGCCATGCTGAAATTTCTCTCTTCCATCAGCGGCCTGTGTACCGCATCCCTCTTTTCCTGGGGGATCAAACGGCAGCGCGGTCGGTTGGAACGACAGCTGGAGGGACTCTGTCAGCGGGTGGATGAAGGGATCGCGCGCCACGAGAAAACCGTGTGGCAACCCCCCTCCCCCCTCATGACATCCCCGCCACAGATGGCCGACCCGCTCTCCGTCACCGATGTGGCGGCGGCAACGGACCATCGGGAGACAGCGGTGACGGAGACCGTGGCCGATCTCACCCCCTTTTGCCAGACCGAGGTGGAAAAATACCTGGACAAAACCACGGAAACGCCGGACACTGATACCGAAAAGCCGGACGAAAAACCGACCGTGGAGACCATGCCAGAACCGATAGCCATGCCCGTTCCGACGGCCATGCCAGATCGGGTCACCCGGCCGGATCCGACGACCATGCTGGATTCGACAGCCATGCCGAATCCAGCGATCGTACCCGTTCCGATGGCCACCCCGGCTCCGACGGCCACCCCGGCTCCGATGGCGCGTGGTCCCGCCTTTGCACGATTGGCGGGAGAATTTTTACAGGCTCGGCAACAGCGGAAAGAGGTTTCGATGCCACGACGCAGCCAGGCCAGCGACCGCAATCCCCCCTCTGTCACCTCGGTCCAACAGGCAGAATGAACGCGATTCCCAAAAAATTTTTGCTTATCCTGATGGATCTGGGACTGAGTCTGCTCTTCCTGGTGATCATTCTGGTCGCTGTACTGGATTTTAACAGTCGGCTGAAACACGAGGAGCAACAGGCACGGCAGGGTGGCCATGGGGTGACAACCCCCTCCATGGCGGGCAGTCTGGCCCAATTGCAAAAACAGAAAGAGTCCCTGACCTCCCAGGTGGACAAAGGCCGGGCAGAGATGCAGGAAATGTGGGAGAAAAACACGGTCCTGACGGCAGAAATCCGCAAAAAGAATGCCGAAGCACGCAAGTTGCTGGAAGACAACGTGGCCTTGTTGAGTCAGAACGCCTCCCTGTTGGCCCAACTCAACCAGGAAGAGGAGCGGAGCAAACAGTCCACCCATCGACCACCCATCCTGGAGGCCCCTCTCCCTGGAGGGGCGGAGACCGCCTCCCCGGCCGAGACACCGCAGGCCCAGGCGTTGCGTCAGGAAAATGCCGACCTGATTGCCCATCTGGCGCAGACCAATGATACGCTCCAACGTTTGCAACAACAAAAGGCGGCCCAACCCCAGGGAACAACCGCACCGGTCGGGGGCCAACGGGGGCAACCCCTCTCCAGTGATCTGCTGGATACCCAGGCGGTGGGCGAGGCGGAAAAAAGGGATGGGACAAAATTTTGGAACTCCGTGATCTCCACCTTCCAGGAGCCAGCCAAAACCAAACCGGAATCGTCTCCTCTCGTCGAGGAGGCCACCGGGATCAAGCCGCCATCGCCCCCCCTCGTCAAAGTGGAAAAGGGGATGGTGGGAGCGGGTGCCTTGGATAAAATAACGACCGCTTTTCAGGCATTGCCCCCCGCTTCCCCGACCACACCGGGCGTGACCGCTGCCCCATCGCCAGCGGCAGCCGAGCCGACGGCGGTCCGCCATGACCAGACGACCGCCACCCCGGCCCATTCTGCACCGTCCGCCTTGGCCGCCAAAGAGGAGGCCAAAGAGGAGGCCAAAGAGGAGGCCAAAGAGGAGGCCAAAGAGACCGGTACGGAGAAGACAGGTGAAACAGGTCTGTGGCACACGTTAATGAATACGTTCCAGAAATCGCCCAAACCCGCCCCGTCCGCCGTGGAGGTGGCGTTGCCACCGCCACCGGCCTCCCTGCCAACACCAGCGGCAACCACCACCACACCACCCGCCCAGGCGGAAAAAACGGCGGCGGTTGCCGCACCAGAAACGACCCTGCGGAGGGATACAGCGGCAGACAAAGGCACCCGTCTGGCCACCGCACCGGAGACCAGAACGAGAAACCCCGCCACACCGGCGGCAACCATCACCACACCACCCGCCCAGGCGGAAAAAACGGCGGCTGTCATCACCACACCGAAGGAGACTCCGCAGACGGACAACACCATGGACAAGGGCAGCCATCCTGTCGCCGCACCAGGGACCAGAACGGCCACCACAGGCGGCATGACACCCGCCAAGGGTGGCTCGACCCCGGCCACCTCGGCGGTTGGCGGAGCCAAAACCGCCACGGAGACCGCTGCCCCGATCGCGCCCGTCGAAAAGGGCGTCACCGCTGCCGGCACCACCCCGATGGCCACCGAGGTGGCCAAAACGGGGCATGACACCCCCAAAGAGGGGATGTGGGAGGAGTTGCTTGCCTCTTTCCAGGGGACACATCCGGCACCCGCCCACCCGGCAGCGACCGGTTCCGGGCAACCGGTCTCCCCCGCACGGGGTGCCCCCACGACCCCCACCCCCGCCCAACCAGCAGAGACCCAGGTGGCTGCGCGCTCCCCTGCTCCTCCGGTTCCACCCACGGTGGAGTCACCTCAGTCCCCCCCTGGTCGGTCACTGCCCGCCACTGGCCCGCAAGGGTCACTGGCCACTGGAGGGGCCATCCGGCCATCCATGCCCACTCCGGTCGCACCCGCCGAGCTGGCGAAGGGGTTGCCCGCCGATCAGGCCAAGGTGGTGCTGAAATCGGCCACCGAGGGGGCACACATGGCCACTGTCTCCCTGAAAGATCGTCTCAACGCCCGTTCGCACCTGTTGCATCAGATTCAAAACGACCTGAAACAACGGCGGATTCCGGCTGAAATGGATGAGCAGAGCGGAACCCTCTATCTGCCCGGTCTCCTGGACTTCAAGAGCGATACGCTGCCATTCACGCCGGAAAAACAGCAGGGGATGCGGGAACTGGCTGCGGTCCTGGCCAAACACCTGCCCTGTTTCACCCAACAGGCCAGCCAGAGGCCAGGATGTGCCGAATCCTCCGAGGCCAGGCTGGATACCCTGGTCATCGCCGGCAATGCCGGTTCGGCACCGGTGGGTTCCGGTGCCTTCCGCCATAACTGGGATCTGGCCAATGCCCGCGCCTTGGCCACCTTTGCCGAGTTGCTGGAGGCCCATCCCGCACTGAACAATCTGCGCAACACCCGGGAGCAGTCCCTGTTCCGTCTGGATGGATTTCTGCCCCCGGAGGGGGCCACAGAGTCCAAGGGACAACTCTCCAGACCGCTGCGTCGGGTGGAGTTGCGCTTTGTCATGGATCCCGCTGCCCACGAATCCCATCCGCCCCAATGAACGCCGCCTCTGTCCCTTTTTCCCTGCGGCCCCTCGGTACGATGTGGAACAACACCCAGAGATCCGTGACCGAGTGGATGCGCCTGGCCATGGATCAAACCGTGCGCCTCGCCGTCACTGGCCTGAACCAGAGTGGCAAGACGGTCTTTATCACCGCCCTGGTCCATCAACTGCTCCATGCCAGACAGGACTCCGGGCTGCCCTTTTTTGATTGTGTCAGCACCAATCGCTTTGCCGGGTCCAAGGTGATGGTACAACCCGATGTGGATGTCTCCGCCTTTCGTTACGACCAGTTCATCCGTCCTCTGACCGCCCGTCATCCCACCTGGCCGAACCGCACGGAAGAGTTGAGTGAGATTCGTCTGGCCCTCCGTTTTCAACCGACCGGACTCATCCATCGCCAGTTGTCCAACGTGGGCACCCTCTATCTGGACATTATCGACTATCCGGGGGAGTGGCTGTTGGACCTGCCCATGCTGGAACTCTCCTTCGCCACCTGGTCGGAACAGATTTTTCGCGCCTGCACCGAGGAGCCTCGCCGCACCCTCTCCTCCGAGTGGCAGGCCTACCTGCACACCCTGGATCTCTCTGCTGCAACCGATGAGGGGGTGTTGCGGCAGGCCAGCGCGTTGTATACCCAATTTTTGTTGCGCTGCAAGGCGGAACACGGTCTGACCCTGCTGCAACCGGGCCGATTTACCGTACCCGGCGAATGGAAAGAAACCCCGCTGCTCACCTTTTGCCCCCTGCCCGCCCCCACCACCGGCGACCCCGGTGGCGATACCCTCCACGGCACCATGGCGCAACGGTTTGAGGCCTACAAGGAAAAGGTGGTCCACCGGTTTTACAAAGACCATTTTTCCCGTTTTGATCGGCAGATTGTCCTGATCGATCTGCTCAAGGCACTCAGCGGTGGCCCGGACAATTTTGCCGACACGCGGGTGGCTCTGGAATCCATTTTGCGCAACTTCCGCTATGGATCATCGAGCGCGCTCAATCGGCTGTTTTGGCCCAAAATAGACAAACTGCTCTTTGTCGCCACCAAGGTGGACCATGTGGCGGCCAACCAGCACAGCAACCTGGAACGACTGCTCAACCGCATTGTCAGCCAGCCCGCCAATGAGGCCATTTTTCAGGGTGTCGAGGTCAAGACCATGGCCCTCTCCGCCCTCACCTGCACCCGGACGGTGGTACGCGACCATGACGGACGGCGTCTCTCCTTCGTGCAGGGGATTCCCAAGGGACGCAACCGGGAGATTTTGCTCTTTCCGGGGGAGATTCCCGAATCCCTGCCCCGCCCAGAGGATTGGGATGCCAACCGATTCAATTTTCTGGAATTTGAACCACCTCGACTGGTTGACCCGGAGGCAGCTCCCCTGCCCCATATCCGCATGGACCAGGCGTTGCAATTTTTACTGGGAGATAAATTGACCTGATGCGTGTCTCATCAACCTGGATCCCCCCTCTGGAACTGGAGGTACCACCCACTGGCATGGTACAGCCTCTGTTCCGTCCCAAACCGGTCATGCTGCCCACGGGTGATGACCTCCGGCCCCATCCGTCAAAACGGACCGAACCGCTCCTGGCTGCCCCGTCAGACGAAACCGATCCGCAGACCCCGGTCGTCGCCCGGCGCAAAACCACCAGGCGGCATGGGCTGTTCTGGGGCCTGGTGGGCGTGACTCTGCTCTTGCTGGTCAGTCTCCTGATACGGGACACCCTCCTGTTTCTGCTTCAACAGTGGCAGACCCACCCCCTGCTCGGCGGTTTTTTTTCTCTCCTGGTTCTGGCCATGACGGGGCTGTTGCTGACATTGACCGGGCGCGAATGGATCCGGTTCCGGCGGTTGCGAACCCTCTCCACCTTGCGCCAGGAGACCGGCCATCTGATGGACAGTCAAACCTTTGGCAGTGGTCAACGGTTGGTCAACCGCATCATCCTGCTCTATCGGGACCGGACGGAGATGGAGCCTTCTCTGCAACAGTTTCACCGCCAGGTCAACGACTATCTGGGCGATCGGGAAATGTTGACCCTCTTTTCCACCCAGGTTCTTTCGGTGGTAGATACCCAGGCCTATCAGGTGGTGGTTCGTCATGCCTCGGCGGCGGCCGTCATGACCGCCATCAGCCCCCTGGCCTGGCTGGATACCCTCTTTTTCCTGTGGCGCAACCTGTGGATGGTACGGGAGATTGCCGAAGTCTATGGGGCACGTCCGGGGGCAACCGGTTCCCTGCTCCTTCTGCGTCAGGCGGTCCAGGGGATCATGGGGGCCGGGTTGGCCGATCTCCTGGCCAACAGTGCGGCCCACTCCATGGGGGATTCGGTGGCCGCCCTGCTCATGGCCAAGGCCGGACAGGGGATTGCCAATGGCCTTTTCATCGCCCGGATCGGTCTGCAAACCATGCACGCCTGCCGTCCCCTCCCCTTTGGCGATGGAGAGAGACCCGGTCTGGCCCGCATCCGCCGGGCATTGCAGCAAGAGATCAAAAAGAGCCTGAACCCATCAGAACAGAAGGATTCATAAACATGCTACCTTTTATCTATGCCGGTGTGGTTTCGACGCTTGGCGTCATCCTGGGCAAGCGGTTGGCCGCCGCCCACCAGCGATCGACCGGGGGCCTCCCCCGGCAGACCTCTGCCAGTGTCCGCCTTCTGGCCCATCATGTCCTGGAGGAGACCAACCAGGTACTGGCCACGGAAGAGGTTCCCATGGACAACCGGTTTGGCAACAAGCCGTTGAGCAGCGAACTGGAATTCAGCCAGACGGCCGCCATCGCACTGGAGTTGGGAGAGAACAATCGGGTGACGACCGGCTCCAAAACCACCCTGTGGCGTCTGATGGAGAACCGGGCGGAGTTGGAATTGGGCAAAAGCCTGGGCATCGAGGTGGGCAGTCAGATCAGTCGGCGGGTCAAATTGCGCTTTGCCACCGATCCCGGTCAGTTTGTCCGTTACCGGGTGGTATGGCAACAACAGAGTCAACGGGGGATTTTGGAACTCCAGGCGGGCCGCCATGTTTTTCAACTGCCCTACCTGGTCGCCTACGGCCTGAGCCATACGGTGGAAAGTCTGCCGGGAGAATCCATCGACAAACGGCCCAAGGCCAACCATGCGGCAGAGGAGAGCACGGAGGAAGAGGAAGAATAAAAGCAGTCAGGATTCAGCGTCGATCAGCGGTCGGAAATGGTCTTGACGATGGGATCCTTTTCAACTCTCTCTCGTGGAGGCCTGTACGTCACGACCGGGCTGAATATGAATCATCACCCATTCCGGGGGAGCACCGATACGAATGGGTACCGTGGTGACGCCAACCCCATTCGTGATGATGACAGGCGGTCTCTCCTCCAGAGTGACCAGACCGGAGACCAGTCTGGGATCGTCCCTCACCACCAAAGGTCCAAAACCGGGCATGGCAACCTGCCCACCATGGGTGTGACCGCTCAGCATCAACGCCGTTGCCGCCTGTGCCTCGGCGGAGAGTGAAAAAAGCGACATGGGATTGTGGGCAAGCAGAATACTGGGACCATCGGCCTGCAACAGGCAAGAATGGCCCCCTGGTTTGAACAGTTCATCTTCCGCCCCGGCCAGCGTCACGCCACCCGGCAGGAGATACAACTGGTTTTGCAAGACCGTTACGCCCATGCCTTCCAAATAACTCGTCATGTCAACCGGATTGGCATGATCACGGTTTCCCAGCACCGCGACAGTCGGGGCCAGATCGACACAACCCCGGAAGAGGGTCTCCAAATCCTCTATACTGTGCCAATCAGAATCAATCGCATCGCCTCCAAAGAGGATCGCATCGGGTTGGGCATGACGCAGTTGGGCCAGCAATTCCCGTGTGCGGGACGGCGGCAAAAAAAATCCGGCATGCAGGTCTGAAAAAAAGGCCAGACGCAACGGTCGAGCCAGAAACAGACCCAGATCGTCCCCGTTGAAGTGATAGTCCGTCCGCCGCAGTTCCTGAAACCCGATGTAAGCCGTGCCGAATGATCCCGTGCCGGTCAGGGAGGCAAATCCGGCCCCCATCAAGAAAACGGAGTTGCGCCGAGATAAATCGACTCCGCTGGGTACCGTTCGATGCAATCGATCCAGCAGCCTTTGATATCCTTCGACAATGAGATAAAAAAGACCCAACGCGCAGAGGACTCCATTGACCGCCATGGTCAGAACATAGGGCGCGGCGAGACGGGAATGGTTCAGGGCGGAGAGGATGCCGGTGGACGATTCTGCCGTCGCCGCCATCAAAACCACCAACAGGAGGAACAGAAGACGCCCAAGCGGCGTGGAAATCCGCCGCAAGACCCACACGATCCCGGAGATCCAGAACAGACCGAACAATCCAATCAGAAACAAGGACAAAACAGGGAAATAGTGCATATTCTGAATCATAAGAGACAACCCGACCACTGGCTGAAAATCGACCTGGAAACCCGCCCCACCCACTCGCTGATGAGTGTAACACCATCGCCCTATTGCAGCGCACAAAAATTTTGTAAAAAATCGTAAGGGAAAAGATCCCCAGGTCGAGAACGGAGGCACCGATGGTTGATTGGCATCTCTCACTCTGCCCGCTTAAGTCGTCTCCGGAAGATGTCGGGCCAGCCATATTCCTTGCAGGAGGACAAACAAAAAGGTCATCCCCAGCAGACCAAACAGCTTGAAAGCCACCCAGGTGGCTTCATCAAAGGTATAGGCCACAAACAGATTGGCCGCCCCGGAAAACAAAAAAAAGCCGATCCAGGCAAGGCTCAGGCGGGTCCAGACAGCGGGGGGCAGCTGAATCTGGGCATCCAGCAAACGGCGAATCAACGGCTTTTGACCGATAAAATGGCTGCCCGCAAAGGCCAGGGCCATCAACCATTGGACGAGGGTTGGCTTCCACTGGATAAAACGGGGATCGTGCAACACCAGGGTGGCCCCGCCAAACAACAAAACCAGCACCAGGGTGAGACCCTGCATCGGCGAGAGACGCCGCTCCCCTCTCCAGACCAGGAGCGAATGGACCACCACCGCCCCCATCAGAACCGCCGTGGCCACATAAATGGTGGACCATTGATAGACCACAAAAAAAAGCAGAACAGGCCAAAGATCCAACAGTTGTTTCATGAAAGAGATACCTCAAAACGGCCTGGACCATCATTTGGATCAAAACGGGTGCTCTGCCCCCGACCCCACCAGGGGGATAATCCCCCTGGACATCTAATATATAAAAATCAAACGATGATCAAGGCTGGCCCGCAAACGGGAGAAAGGCATCCTGATCTTGCCCGGCGATAAAATGGCGCAACAACCCGGCGGTCGAACCATCA
>CAIWLA010000241.1 GCA_903913345.1 uncultured Magnetococcales bacterium
ACCTTGCAGTTGGCCCGCACAGGGGATTTGCAGCCGTTGTTTGTCTTGTTGTTGTTGGTCATTTCGGTGGGTGTGACGGCGTTTATCATTTTCATGGAGCGGGCGCAGCGTCGTATTACGGTGCAATATGCCAAGCGGCAGGTGAGCGGTCGGCGCATGGTGGGTGGAGAGAGTACCCATCTGCCGTTGAAGATTAATACGGCGGGGGTGATTCCCCCCATTTTTGCCAGTTCCATTATTTTGTTTCCGGTGACGATTGCCAATTTTGCGCCGTGGGATTTTCTCAAGTCGGCGGCGGGCCATCTCTCACCTGGCAATCTGCTCTATATGGTGGTGTATGCGACGGCCATTGTCTTTTTTTGTTTTTTCTATACGGCCATTGTGTTCAATCCGGAGGAGACGGCGGATAACCTGAGAAAGTATGGGGGATTTGTGCCGGGGATTCGTCCGGGTTTTCGGACGGCCGAATATTTGGATACCATTTTGACCCGTCTGACTTTGATCGGGGCTGTGTATGTGGCGAGTGTCTGCCTGTTGCCTGAGATATTGATTGCCAATTACAATGTACCCTTTTATTTTGGTGGCACTTCCATGTTGATTGTGGTGGGGGTCACGATGGATACGGCGTCGCAAATTCAATCCTTTCTGATCAGTCGGCAGTATGAAGGGTTGATGCAGAAGGCGAAGATTCGCGGGCGGCGGTAGTGGAATTTTTGGGAGGATGGTCATGAAGGTTCGTGCATCAGTGAAGTCGGTATGCAAAGATTGCATCACGATCAAGCGCAAGGGTATTGTCAGAGTCATTTGTACCAAACATCCCAAGCACAAGCAGAGGCAGGGCTGATCCGTGTGGTTGCGGCTTTGCGTGGATGCAGAGTCGATGGTTGACCGCGCCGATTCGGACAGAACTTAGGAAGATTTTGGAGGTTGCACAGTGGCTCGAATTGCCGGGGTAAATATTCCCATCAACAAACGGCTTGCGGTTGGATTGACCTATATCTACGGGATTGGTCGGCATGCCGCTGCCAGTATACTGAAAGCGGCGGATATTTCCCCTGACACGCGAGGCCGGGATCTTTCTGAGACGGATATAGCGCGGATCCGCACCATCATTGACAGTGATTTTCAGGTGGAAGGTGACTTGCGCCGACAGGTGGCGATGAACACCAAGCGGTTGATGGATCTGGGTTCCTATCGCGGTTTGCGTCATCGTCGGGGGTTGCCCGTGCGCGGACAGAGAACCCATACCAATGGGCGTACCCGGAAGGGTCCACGACGGTCTATTCCTGGCAAGGGTTGATCCGTTAGCAATTCTTCGGCCAGAGATTTTCTGGCCCGAATGTGAGGAGAAAAGATGGCGAAGGTCCAGAAGGTTGTTCGGGGGAAGAAGAAGGAGCGTAAGAGTATTGCGAGCGGTGTTGCTCACATCCATTCTACGTTCAACAACACGCTGGTTACGATTACCGATACGTCGGGAAATGTCATTTCCTGGGCATCGGCCGGGGCGCAGGGTTTCAAGGGATCGCGCAAATCCACCCCCTTTGCGGCGCAGATGGCGGCTGAGGATGCGGGTCGCAAGGCCATGGAGCACGGGATGCGGAATATCGATGTGCGTCTGAAGGGTCCGGGTTCCGGGCGTGAATCGGCTCTGCGTGCCCTGGCGGGCATTGGTTTCAATATTGCGTTTGTGCAGGATGTGACGCCCATTCCACACAATGGGTGTCGTCCGCCCAAACGTCGTCGAGTTTGACTCATCATTGGTGTTTATTGCGAGGGACGCAGGAACAATGGCCCGTTATTTTGGATCCAAATGCCGTATTTGTCGGCGCGAATCCACGAAGCTTTTTCTGAAGGGGGAAAAGTGCTTTTCCGATAAGTGTGCCATGGAACGCCGGAACTATGGACCTGGGGTCCAGGGTCAGCGACGTCGCAAGGTTTCGGACTATGGCCTTCATCTGCGTGAAAAGCAGAAGATCAAGAAGACGTATGGTCTGTTGGAGAAGCAGTTCCATAATTATTTTGAAAAGGCGGAGCGGATGGGGGGGATCACTGGCGAAAATCTGCTGATTCTCCTGGAACGCCGGTTGGACAATGTGGTTTTTCGCTTGGGTTTCTCTTCATCCAGGAGTGAGGCTCGGCAGGTTGTCAGCCATCGTCAGGTGTTGGTCAACGATCGTTTGGTCAATATTGGTTCTTATTTGGTCAAGCCAGGCGACAGGGTGGCCATTACGGCGGCGGCCCGTTCCCATTTGCGCATCAAGGGAGCCATGGACAGTGCCGTGCGGCGGGGTTTGCCGGGATGGTTGGATGTGGATCCCGTCAACATGTCCGGGGTTTTTCGTGCTCTGCCGGATCGTGCCGATCTGCCTGCGGACTATAACGAAAACCTGATTGTTGAGCTGTACTCCAAGTAGACGTGACACCAGGTTAGGGGATGCGGATGTACAGAAACTGGACCGAATTAATCAAACCTCAAAAGATTGAGTTGCTCGATCAGGGGGGTGCGCAGTTGAAAGCGACCCTGGTGGCCGAGCCTCTTGAGCGCGGGTTTGGGACGACCCTTGGGAATGCGTTGCGGCGGGTATTGCTCTCCTCCCTGCAAGGGGCGGCGGTATCTTCTGTGCAGATCGAGGGTGTGTTGCATGAATTTTCCAGTATTCCGGGGGTGCTGGAAGATGTGACGGACATCGTTCTCAACCTGAAGGGATTGGCGATCCGTTTCAAGTCCGGGTCGGGTTCCAAGCAGATTTATCTGCGGGCGGAAGGGGAAGGGGTGGTGACCGCTGGTGCGATTGATTGTGGACAGGATGTGGAAATTTTGAATCCTGGTCACCACATTGCGACGCTGAACAAAAGCGGCAAGTTGGACATGGTGCTGAACGTGACGACCGGCAAGGGTTATGTCCCGTCGGTACAGAAGACGGATGATGAGTCGGCCACCATTGGGGAAATTTTCCTGGATTGCAGTTACAATCCGGTCAAGCGGGTGGCCTACAAGGTGGAAAATGCCCGTGTGGGTCAGCAGACCGACTACGACAAGCTGATCCTGGAGATTGAGACCAATGGTGTGATCTCTCCAGAAGATGCCCTGGCGTTGGCCGCCAAAATTTTACAAGACCAACTGAGCCTGTTCATCAATTTTGATGATGTGCCCATGGGGGATATCCTGGAGGAATCCTCTCTGCCCAAGTGGAATCACAATCTGTTCCGCAAGGTGGATGAGTTGGAACTTTCGGTTCGTTCTGCCAATTGCCTGAAGAATGACGAAATTGTCTATATTGGCGATTTGGTTCAGAAAACAGAGGCGGAAATGCTTAAGACCCCCAACTTTGGACGCAAGTCCTTGAACGAGATCAAGGAAGTCCTGGAGGAGATGGACCTCAGCCTGGGGATGGTCCTGGACGGATGGCCTCCAGACAATATTGAGGAATTGGCCAAACAGTTTGAAGACGAGCATTTCTAGGGGAAGCGTGGCATGAGACACCAGAGAGACGGGCGCAAAATGGGCCGCAGCAGCAGCCATTTTGAGGCAATGATGAGCAACATGTTGGTGAGCCTGTTCCGCCATGAACGCATCGAAACGACGACCCCAAAGGCCAAAGAGTTGCGGAGTATGGCCGATCAGATGGTGACGTTGGGCAAGCGCGGCGATTTGCATGCCCGTCGGCAGGCGTTGAGTCTGCTTCAAGACAAGGAGATTGTGCACAAGCTCTTTGCCGACATTGCGGAGCGGAACCGGACCCGCCCAGGGGGGTATACGCGGGTTCTCAAGACGCGGGATCGGTATGGGGATTGCGCGCCCATGTCTTTGGTTGAGTTGGTGGAACGGGTTGAGAAGTAGCTGTTTCTGGTGTGGTCCACCCCCGCAGGGGTGGCGGGGGGCTGGGAGCCGTTATGCATTCCGAGACTCAAAATGGGAATGGTGGGTGAGCCTCTTCGGACTCTTGCACTCCCTGTGACGCTCAAGGTCATAAAGATGCGTTATACTTCCAGCAGATCGGTCGGTTTATGGCATTTCCTTCGGGCGGTTTTTCTCTTTTCTGCCCTGTTTTCCTGCGTTGTGGTTGATTCCCTCGCTTTCTCTTCCGATATGCCCCGTATGGCCGATGGTTCGGGCCGTCCGGGTCCGCCGGACGCCTTCAGTGTGGCCAAAAATTTAAACGTTCAGACCACGCCCAATCTCCGATTGCGGGCCGAGGAATATCTCAGTACGGTCAGCACCGGTGACGTGCCCTGGCGGCGGCGTTGGTATCCGTATACCCAGGGAGAGGAGGTGGTGGGTGACGGTGAGTTGCGTTATCTGGTGAAAGGACCGGAAACCCTGATCGAGTTGGCGCGTCTGTTCGACATGGGATTCAATGAGTTGCACGATGCCAATCCCAATATCAACGTGTGGGTGCCCGAACCGGGCCGGGTGGTGCGGGTCTCTTTCCGTCGTGTCCTGCCCCGTTCCACGGCCCGTATTGTGGTCAATCTCCCCGAAATGCGTGTCTATCACAAGCGGCGGGACGGTTGGGTGGATACCTACCCGATTGGCGTTGGCCGGGAGGGGATGTTGACCCCTGTGGGTGCGACAACGGTCGTCCGCAAGACGGCTTATCCTTCCTGGTACGTACCGGAGTCCATTCTCAAGGAAAAGCCCTATTTGCCAAAGGTGATTCCCTCTGGGCCAAACAATCCGTTGGGAACCCATGCGGTCTATTTGACCATTCCTGGCTATCTGATGCACGGTACGCAAAAGCCTTATGGGGTTGGACGCCGGGTCAGTCATGGCTGTATTCGTCTTTATCCTGAAGATATTGTGCGATTTTTTGAAGAAGTGGCCGTGCATGATACGGTGGACATTATCAAGCAGCCGGTCAAGGCCGGTTGGCAGGGGGAGCGGTTGTTTTTGCAGGTGCATGATGTGTTTTCCATGAAGGAGCGGGCCAAGTTGCCGTCCGACGCCAGCCGGGTGGTCTCCCAGGCACTGGAGCGGCGACCCTTTGCGGCAGCAGAGGTGGTGATGGATTGGAAGGCCATGGAGCAGGCTGTGCAGCAGGCCAGTGGGGTTCCCCAGGTGGTTGGTCAGGTTTGGCATCCGCCACCGTTTGAACACATAGGCGTGGGGTGGGGGTGGGAGGAAAAATTTAACTGTTACATCCATCGGGCCAAGGCAGCCCAACGTGCGCGGCCAGTGGATCCGATCTCTGTTCCGATCCAACCGGAAAGATCGGCACCGCAACGGTGATCGCCATGCACCCTATTGGGGCAACCAACCTGATTTGACAGGTGATCCAAATACTGGGGGCTTTGCCCC
>CAIWLA010000242.1 GCA_903913345.1 uncultured Magnetococcales bacterium
AGGAGAACCATTTTTCTTTCGGCACCTGGTCGGCCTCCACCCGCCGAAAATGGTCCCGATGACGACCAAAACGGCAGCGCAGAAAAAAATCGGCCACCCGTTCATGCCGGGTACAGGCGAAGAGCCGGTGCAAACCCTGTCGTTTGGCATCGTGTACCACATGGCTCAACAATTGTCCCCCCACGCCAACCCCCTGAAACCGGGTCAAGGTATAGAGAGAGACCACCTCCCCCGCCTGGTCAGCCCGATAGGCCACCGTCTCCAGGGCACAAATCCCGGCCAGACGATCTTCCAGGATGAATGCCCCATAACTGCTCGCCAAAACACCGGAAATGGCCTCTTCCGGCCGGGGCAGCAAAAACCCCTCCTGCTCGCCCTTGCGCATGATGGCGGCGGTATGTTCAAAATCATCCAGACCCAGACGACGCACCCGGCAATAGGGATGACGGGAAAAAAAGGATCCGCCGCCCTGGTAGGTAAACAGCTCTTGATCCAACTCCGTCAGGCGACACAGGGAGATCCCCTTGACGCCACCCGCCAGCAAGGATTGAAATCTTCTCAACAACCCGACCCGGTTGCCCTGCGCCTCGCGCACCCGGTCGGCCAGACGGGCACTGTTGAAAAATCCCATCAACTGACCGTTGGCATCCGTCACCCCCCCTTCGCCATCCACCCAGACCAGTCGGGACATACGCAATGCCAGTCCCATGGTCACTATTTTTTCTTCAAACTGCAGCAGACTCTCTGCCGTCACCCCCATGGCCACCAGGGCAGGGCGTCCACCCGGTTGGGCGGGTTGCCAGAGGATCGGCGGGATGCGCCGGGGATCGGTCACGCTGAGACGCCGCAAAAGGGGCGTCAGGGAGAGAAAAAACGGTTCCAACTGCTGAACGACCGCCGGCGATTCCTGGAAGAGGATCAAAACCCGGCCACTGGCCCCCTGACTCTCCTGGGGTTTGATGACCATCTCCTGCACGACCGTGCGCAAAATGGCCAAGGAAGAGGGGGTCAGGTCAGATCTGGACGAGAGGACAAAGGTCAAACAGATCCCTTGAAAGGCCCTCAGAAAGAAGGCCCGTTCGGAAAACTCCTCATCAAGGGAAACAGAGGAAACAGAGGGTGCGTCGTGAGACGAAACAGGGAAGGCATCCATGCAGGAAAAACCCGGCGGCATCTGGAAAACAGCATGAAAAAAAACAGGAACACGCAACAACACGACCGCTTGAGGCGACCCCAAGCGGTCGTGCTTTTTGACGCACCACGCGCCATCAGGCCGGGGCTACATTGGCCGCCTGCAACCCCTTCTGACCACGCACCACCTCGAAGGTCACCTTTTGCCCCTCCTCCAACGCCTTGAATCCCTCCGACTGAATGGCGGAAAAATGGACAAAGACATCCTCACCACCACCGTCCGGGGCGAGAAAACCAAACCCCTTGGAGTTGTTGAACCACTTGACAGTACCCGTTATTTTTTGCGACATCCCTCGCTCCATAAAAAAACGACCACCCACACGAAACATCAAAACCATAAAACCCGACATTTTCGACCATTTGACCCTGCCGACCAACGGTCTCGACCAGGGTAGGTAAAAGCCGTGGCAAAAGCAAGCACTATCTTCCATTCCTCCCCTTTTTTCAACGATCAACCCGGTTCCACGGCGCGATTGCGCAGGCCATGGCACCTCCTTGGCTCTGGTGCGGATATTGCTACCGGATGGATGTGTGCCGCCCGGAATGGGCGGTCCCGGCGATGATTCCACCGGACAATCGTCAAACAAACGATAATCTTGACCACCGAGCCACCCAGTGCATGTTCGCCATGCCGTCACAGAAGGAGGGGAATTGGATGAAAAATCAGCCAGAAATCAATTTATGGATTGCCGTACTGAGTCGTGCCATTCTGGATCTGGATCTGCCCGATGAAAGCGTCAAAGTCCTGGCGTGGCTCAAATCCCAGGAAGAGGGGCCTGGATCCTTTATCTTTGTGTCCGATATATTGAATCAGGAACCCAGGGCGTTGCGCCAGAGGATTGTGCGCTGGCATGAACGGAAGGCGCAATCCTTCCAACAGGCCGCGTGAGGCAGGGCACCGCAACGACTCATCGCGCAGCAAACGGGATGCAGGTGGAGAAAACAGCCGTGGGTTCAGCCGAACCCACGACGGCGATGGCGCAGATGAAAAACGGCTCCACCAGAACGACTTTCAATAAAATCCATCCACGACAACAGGCGGTGGCGGTGGCGGTGGCGGTGCGGGTTCCGCACCAGGGAGCATTTCCGTGCCGGAAGAGGTCTCCCGTGGCTGGGACGAAATGGGATTCTGGCCCGGCTTGAAGGCCTCCATCACCCGGAAGGCCGGTGGGGTATCTGCCGTGGCCGCATATCCGGTCTCGGCGTCAATCTCCTCCAGGACAATCCCTTTCGGAACTGGAAAATCCAGAATGGGAATCCCCTTGAGTGCCTTTTCCATATACTTGACCCAAATGGGCAATGCCGCCCGTCCCCCCGTCTCTTTTTGGCCCAACGTCGAATTGTCATCCATACCCACCCAGACCGTTGTCACCAGGGAGGGATTGTACCCCGAAAACCAGGCATCCCGCATACTGTTGGTCGTGCCCGTCTTGCCCGCCACCGGTCGGTGCAACTGCTTGGCCAGTTGGCCCGTTCCATGGGTAACGACCCCCTTCATCAGGTTCGTTACCTGATAAACCGTGGCCGGATCCAATACCGGACGGCTGAATATGGACGCAGACTCTCCCTTGTCCCGATCCTCTGGATGCTCCTGGGAGACCACCCCCTCCCGATCCACATCCTGATGACACAACGAACAATCCCCACCCCGATGCCGATGCACCGTCCGTCCATACCGATCCTGGACACGGGAGATGAAAACCGGTTCCACCAACTTGCCCCCATTGGCAAAGACCGCATACGCCGAGGCCATCTTCAACGGGGTGAAATCCATCGTGCCCAACGCCAGAGAGAGATCCTGACGAAAGTCCGGTATCTCAAAACCAAATTTTTTCAAGAAGGGTATCGCCTTGGCCATCCCCACCTGTTTCAAAATCCGAATGGTCACCAGATTGCGTGAATGAACCAGACCAACCCGCACCGTCGTCGGACCATAAAATTTATGCTCATAATTTTGCGCCCGCCAAACCTTTTTTTCCCCGGTCACGGGATCCCGATAGGCCAATGGCATGGGACTGTCATCAATCAGTGTGACCGGCGTCATGTCACCATCCAATGCTGCCGCATAGATAAACGGCTTGAAAGAGGAACCGGGTTGCCGCTGCCCCTGGGTGGCCCGATTGAATTCACTCTTGTCGTAGTTGTATCCGCCCACCATGGCCAACACCTGCCCTGTATGCGGGTCCAGACTGACCAACGCCGATTCGGCCTCCGGTTCCTGGGCCAAGGCATAGGATTTCCGCTTGTCGGCAGGGGGATCCAGCAAAATGACATCACCCACCCGCAACACATCCTGAACCGTTTTGATCGCTGCGCCCATCACCTTGCCGGGTCGCTTTTTGTCATCCAACCGTTTGCGCGCCCAAAACAGACCCTCCAGAGGCAAATCCACCGTCTGTTCATCCGTCAGGAAAACCCGCGCCCGGTGCTTGTCCACCCCGACCACCAGTCCCATCACATAGTCCGAGACAGACGAAAACTCGGTGAACGCCTTGGAGGACAACCATGTCTGACGCACCGCCGCATCCTGAACATGTTCCAGATGATCCAACACGCCCCGATAACCATGCCGCCGATCATATTCCACCAGTCCCTGCCGCACCGCCTCCTGCGCATACCGTTGCAGGACCGGGTCCAGGGGGGTATAAATATCCAATCCTCCCTTGTACAACTGCCCCTCTCCCCAGTCCCCCAGAATGGTGCGCCGTACATGTTCCAGGTAATGGGGGGCCACCGCCTCCAGTGGTTCCAGAGGACGGGCCAATCCCAACGGTTCCGCCGCCGAGGCATCCGCCTCCGCCTGGGTGAT
>CAIWLA010000243.1 GCA_903913345.1 uncultured Magnetococcales bacterium
AGTCGATCTCAGCTTTAACCCAACACTGGAGAATGCGGTCAATTTCTATACCACTGATTCCAAGATATTGATTGAAAAGGCTGTGCAAATGGCTGTCGAGCATGGCGAGCCATTTGATCTTGAACTGGAAATCATCACCGCCAAAGGCAATCTCCGAAGTGTTCATGCCATTGGAAGATCTGATTTGGTACACCACAGAGTGTATGGTTTCTTCCAAGACATCAGCGAGCACAAGCAAGTCGAAGAAGAATTGCGCGAAGCGAAGGAGAAGGCCGAAAAGGCTGTCCAGGCAAAGAGCGATTTCCTGGCGACCATGAGCCACGAAATTCGTACCCCACTGAACGTTGTCCTTGGCATACTCGAACTGCTCAAGGAGTCTGACATGGAACAACCCTACCAGGAACAGATCCAGTTGGCCATGGGTTCAGGAAAAATGTTGCTCTACCTGATCAACGACATCCTGGACTATTCCACCATTGAGGCCAATCAGTTGATCCTGGATGCCATCCATTTCAATCTGCGCGCATTGTTGGATGATATTGCAGTCACCATGGCCCCACTCGCTCATGAAAAACAGATTGAATTGATCTGTTTTTTTCCTCAAGAACTGCCTGTTTCCATGATCGGAGATCCGAATCGGTTGCGGCAGGTATTTACCAATCTGATTGGCAATGCAATCAAATTTACACCGAGAGGAGGTGTTGTAGAATTTTATGGGGGACCGGTTTTTCGGGAGGGCGAACAGATAGAATTTATGTTTGAAATTCGGGATACCGGCGTTGGTATACCTGCCGATGCACGGGAAGGTATTTTCGAACGGTTTGTCCAAGTCAACAAATCCATTACGCACCAGAATGGAGGAACCGGGTTGGGATTGTCCATTTGCCAACGATTGGTTCACATGATGAATGGCAGCATCGACGTTGATGTTAACACATTTGCAGGAATTGGATCCATCTTTTATTTTACAGTTCAGTTTCACGAGTATTCAAAATCAGCATCGGAGGTACACCGATGTGTGCTTGGTGGATTGCGCGTTCTCATTGTTGGCAGCCATGGATTTCAATTATCCTTGTTGCACAACATGCTGAATTCCTGGGATGTTCATTATGATGATGTCGATGATCTTCAGAGTACCTTGTTGAAGATGGAACATGCAACCAAAGAGGGAGATCCCTACCAGGTGGTTATCATCAACCAATGGCCGGGCCGGATAAATCCCCAGGAGTTGACTGACTGGCGTGGTGCCATTTCAGGCGCGTGTTTTGTGTTGCTCATCGATCGCTTGACTCAAGTATTGAAGCAACCGGATGATATAACTGGTGATGCCTTGTTTTTGAAAAAACCATTCAGTGGCGACGAACTTTATGCAGGACTTTGCTCTTTGTTGAGCATCAACGATGGGGCACCTGCCAAGAGTGCGAATCAGATGACTATCGGGAGAACAGAGCATCGCAGTGCCGCCATTCTCATTGTTGACGACCAAGCCGACAATCTGACGGTTGTGCTGTGGATGCTCGACAGGATGGGCTACGACTGCAGTCGGTGCATGACGGTCAGTGATGGCCAGCAGGCCGTTGAGCAGTTCAAACAGAATACCTTCGATCTTGTCCTCATGGATTGCCAAATGCCCATTATGGACGGGTACCAGGCAACCCGTCTGATTCGTGAATGGGAACAAGAGCAGGGACGTTTACCAAGTCCAATCATTGCTTTGACCGCAGATGTTACCCAGGGGAACCGGTTGAACGGAGAAGCCGCCGGTATGGATGCATTTCTCTCTAAACCGGCCTCCATGAATGATCTTCGGAGTATACTGGATCGGTATTTACCAGTCGTGATGGTAGACGACACATCCCATCACTTAATAGACGGCCCATCCACGAATAATACACCGGATATCAAAAATATTCTTGCTGCTCTGGAATCTCTTGGACCGGAAGGGGGTGGAGATTTACCAAAAATTCACCAACTCATCACTGGGCGGTTCCTGGAGTTGATGGACATCCTGGAGAATAATTTGAGGGATGCAGACTACGAGCAGACCCGTGCCACATCACACATCCTGCTTGGTTCCATGGTCAACTCCGTTTTTCCGGATATACGGCGTGAGACAGAAGGGTTGCATGAGGCGGTACGCGATCAGGCATGGCATGAAGCATACCGGCGACTGGCCAAGGTGCGGACAGCGTTTGCGCCCATTCAGGAGTCACTGACGGCATGGCTTCAACAGGAGGAACAGTCGAAAGGGTGAGCACTGTGGTCCGTGGTGACAGCCCGTTTCAAAGTTCCTGATCCTTTTGCCTCAACCGGAGAGGTTCCGCTTTTTGCAAGGATGGTCAATCCAGCCAATGCGCAGACGGCACCAATCGCCTATCCACGCCAACCGTGCCATACCCATTCCCCCACCCACTGGTAAGGCTTGCCCCCCAGTCCCGACTTGAAATGACGAATACCCTCCGGCGTCTCCGCCGTCACCCCACCCAGATCAAACCAGGAGAGTCCTTCTGCCTTGGCCAACAGAATGGCCTGCCACAGCAATAGATAATTGGCCTGCAGTCGTCGTCCGTCCCCCGTCGTCAACCCGATGAGATAGGTGGCGGTTTCACCATGATGGATGGCAACCAGGAGACCGACCGGCACAGAAAGGTCGGTCGGGAGATGCGCGGAGAGGAGATGGATCCGCCACAAAGGTCCTTGTTGTTGGATCAATTGATCGAGCAGTTTCGGGGAAATACCGGCAAATCCCCGTTCCCGCTGAAAATCCTGGTAATGGGTCTGCAACTGTTGCCAACGCCCGGTGGTCACTCCGGACTGTACGACAACCCCCAGACGTTCCCCCTTGACCAACAGATTACGCCATTTGCCCGCCAGATGTTGCCGCAAGACCGCCACATCCGGCGTCAGGGAAAGAAGGTGCGAACCCCAGGCCATGCCACTGGTGGCCGGTCGGAAG
>CAIWLA010000244.1 GCA_903913345.1 uncultured Magnetococcales bacterium
ATGTCACCACGATGCAGGGTGGCGATTTTTACTCCAATGAAAAATCCGTAACCATCGGCAGTGGGTCCGTTGGCACGGCGCGTATTGAGTTTGTCAGCAAAGAGGGGACTGTTACTCCGCTGAAGGAAAAGCTTCCCCTGCTGTTGGATGAGGTTATCGATGGAACCTTTATGAGTATCAAAGCTCTGCGCACCTTCCTGGCCGAGCAGATGAAAGAGGCGAAAGAACAGGGCGTCCTCTTTTCTGTTCACCTGAAGGCCACCATGATGAAGGTTTCGGATCCCATCCTGTTTGGTCACGTGGTTGGGGTCTACTTCAAGGATGTGTTTGACAAGCATGCCCAGTTGCTGGCGGGACTGGGGGTGGACCCCAACAATGGTTTAGGAGATGCGCTCAAAAAGATCCAAAGCTTGCCAGCCGACCAGCGGGCTGCCATCGAAGCGGATATCCAGGCCTGCATGGCCGAGCAACCGGATCTCTACATGGTCGATTCCGAGCGGGGCATTACCAACCTCCATGCGCCCAGTGATATTATCATTGATGCCTCCATGCCCGCCATGATTCGGGGCGGCGGCAAGGGCTGGGGAGCGGATGGCAAGGCGCGGGATGTCAAGGCGGTGATCCCGGACAGCAGTTATGCGGGTGTGTACGATGCGACCGTGAAATTTTGCAAGAAACATGGGGCCTTCAATCCCGCGACCATGGGCAGCGTGCCCAATGTGGGGCTGATGGCACAAAAAGCGGAAGAGTATGGCTCACACAACCAGACCTTCAAGGTGCCCGGCAATGGAACGGTTCGCGTCGTGGATGCGAATGGCCAAACCCTGCTCTCCCATGACGTGGAGGAAGGAGATATTTGGCGTTTGTGCCAAGCAAAAGATGCGCCCATCCAGGATTGGGTCAAGCTGGCCGTCAACCGGGCACGGGCCACCGGATCTCCGACCGTTTTCTGGTTGGATCAAAACCGGCCCCACGATGCGGAGTTGATCCAGAAGGTACGGCGTTACCTGAAAGATCATAACACCGAGGGTCTGGATATCCAGATCATGTCTCCCGTGGAGGCGTGCCGTTTCTCGCTCCAGCGGATGAAAGACAGTCAGGACACCATTTCCGTCACCGGGAATGTGTTGCGTGATTATCTCACGGATCTTTTTCCCATCCTGGAGGTGGGTACGAGTGCCAAAATGCTGTCCATTGTCCCCCTCATGAATGGGGGTGGACTCTTCGAGACCGGCGCGGGCGGTTCTGCCCCGAAGCATGTGCAACAGTTTGTCGAGGAGGGACATCTGCGGTGGGATTCCCTGGGTGAATTTTGCGCCTTGGCGGCCTCGCTGGAACATCTCAGTGATGTGCGCAACAACAAGAGGGCGGCCATTCTGGCCAGAGCACTGGATCAGGCAACCGGGCTTTTGTTGGACAACAACCAGTCACCGGGTCGTGAATTGGGTGAGTTGGACAACCGGGGCAGTCATTTTTATATCACCCTGTATTGGGCGCAAGCCTTGGCTGCACAGGATGAAGATGCCGACCTGAAAAAACATTTTACGCCCATCGCCCAGCAGTTGCAGAGCAATGAAGCCAAGATTATGGGCGAGTTGCAATCACTGGGTGGGAAATCGGTTGATTTGGGTGGTTATTACCACACCGATCCGGCTAAGGTGGCCGCCGCCATGCGTCCCAGCCCAACGCTGAACGCCATCGTTGCATCCATCTGACAAGCGGCCAGGGATGGTCGGCATTAGGTGATGTTGACTTGTTCCTGTCTGGATTGTACGCGCCTGGGGTGGTGTCGGTTGGGGACAGCACCATCCGCTACTTGCCCCAGGCGCAACAGTCTATGCTGCTAACGGGGTGGCACCGAACCCCCTCGTATTTCCTCCAACCTCTGCGGTGCTGCCGAAGTGACGTTTTTCAGCATGTGGCTTCTCTGCCGCACGTGGGAGGAGATCGTGGCGGCGCGTCATGTTGACCAGTTGATTTTGCCGGGTGTATGGCGTGATCGATGCTCGGAGGAAAGCCAATGCGGCTACACCGAAAAAGGCCGCGCCCACGAACAGGGGCAGAAAATGTCTGAGATGAAGCCGGGAAACGGCGATAATGGCCATAATCCCAACAAGCACCAGCAAATAGCGATACACGGGTCGAACTGTTATAGTTTCCATGGTTTTTCGTTATCCTCTTGATTGTAAATCGTCTACTGGGTATCGGACATCTGCCATACCAGGCTTCCCCGACACTGTTCAATAATGAATGAATCGTGCCAGTTTGCGTATATTGTATGTTTTTGTATTATTTCAATGTGTTGACCCGTATTTGGTGGGCAATTGCAGAGTGTATGGGGTTGCAGCGAAAAAATCCACCCCCTGGTTGTTTGATTGTTAATAAATTGATTTTTTATGTTAATTCTATCATTCAGCGAGTGCTGCACAGCAGAATCTGCTGCACCCGTCCGGCAATCCCCATCGTTTTGGTGGTACGCTGGTTGCGTACTTGCCCAATCGCAACCGCTCCCGTCTTTAGTTTATCGCAAAAGTGATTATCTCTCCATCAAAGTGCCTGATCAGAATAAAAATCAAATAATATCAATATGCTTACGGTATATTATCCAATCGTTTACGGATTCAGGTCAACACATTAAACAAATTATTTTTGCGATCTTGTCAGAATTAACCTTGCAACGAGGGGCGTTCTGATTGCATGCTCTTTTCCATGTTCCATTGGCTGGCGCGACTTGACCAAAGCGTGCTCCCTGGTTCGGTGTTCGGAGAATGCGCGCTACCGATCCCCCCACCAGAAGGGCTGCCTGTGCTCGTCCCGCTTCTTCAACGACCTAATTTATGCAACTGGAGAGAAAAGGAAACCCATGGATACGCTCTTTATCCTGGCTGTGACCGCCATTGTAATTGTGCTCATCTTTGACTACACCAATGGCTTTCACGACGCCGCCAACATTATTGGTACCATCATCGCATCACGGGCCATGACTCCGCTGCAATCGGTCATCATCGTGGGCACCTTCGAGTTTTTGGGTCCCGTGCTCGGTGGGACCGCCGTGGCCAACACCATCGGCAA
>CAIWLA010000245.1 GCA_903913345.1 uncultured Magnetococcales bacterium
GGATAGCCAAACACCGTGCGAACACCCTGTTCTTGCAGACACTTTACAACAATTTCTGCACCCGTCAATTGCACCTTGCCACTCCCAACAGGCTTTGGTTGATTCGTTTCTGGATGATCGGTTCCGTCCAAACCTCTATACTCACAACACCCGCTGCACAATATCCAGCACCTGCTGACGGGTGAACGGCTTTTCCATCTGTTGCACCGCGCCGAAATCCGTGGCGATCCGCAGGTTGAACTGCGCATCCAGACCCCGCCCGCCACCCGACATGGCCACAATTCTGACCTTCGGGTAACCCTCCAGTAGATCCATGATCAGTTCAACGCCATCTTTTTCGGGCATCAGTATGTCCGTGATCACCAGATCGGTGGGTTCCGCCCGGTACTGGCGCACCCCATCCCGGCCATCGACCGCTTCAAGAACCTGATGCCCCTCTTCCTCCAGGATCTCCCGCAACAGGGCACGAATGGATGGATCATCATCAACAACCAGAATTCGCGCCATACGTGACATCCTTTCTCAATCAATGGATTCCAATGAAAAACCGGGCAAGATCGGAAGTCAAGGTGTTTGTTCTGATCGGGAGCGGTGATACACCTGGACCGACGCATCCCTGACCTCACGAATCATCTCTTCCTTGACCGCCGTCAACAATTCTACCGGCACATGCAAAAGTTGAGCAATACTTTTTAACGCCTCCCCGGATTGAAAATGCCGTTCCGCCAGGGTGATTTTCAAGAAATCATCGAGGATCACCGCCTTGAATTTTTCGTCCGGCACGGTGAAATCGGCCACTATTTTTTTCCAGGGTTTTCCCTCCCGCACCCTTTTTCGGAGCCAGGCGATGGACTCGGCATGGAGGCGATCCTGCTCCTCGGAAAAACCCGGCTCGACCACCTCGAAACGGGCATCATAATCCTCCACTTCTGGCTGCAAGGCCGCTTTTTCTGGCTTGTTCATGGGTTCCCCGTGGATGGTACGACGGTTTTTTCCGGACTGTTTTCCTCTTTCCGATCGAGCAGCAAGACAATCTGGCTGGCGACAAAGATGGAAGAATAGGTACCCAGCACCACGCCGCAAAACAGAGCCAGCGCGAAATCGTGAATCACCAGGCCACCAAACAGCAACAGGGCGATCAAGACCAGCACAACGGTCAGTGAGGTGATAATGGTGCGCGACAGGGTATCGTTGACCGCCCGATTGATGACCGCCGCCATGGATTGCCTTTTTGACCGTCCCCTCTCTTCCCGGATACGGTCAAACACCACAATGGTATCGTTGATGGAATAACCGATAACGGTCAGCACCGCCGCCAGAACGACCAGGGTAAACTCCTTCTGGGTGACGGAAAAGAGTCCCAGGGTGATGATGACATCGTGAATGAGGGAGAGTATGGCCCCATAGGAAAAACGCCACTCAAAACGGAAGGCGACAAAGAGAAGAATCGCAATCAGGGAATACAACACCGCCAGCAGACCACTGACCACCAACTCGGACCCCACCTGTGGACCCACAAACTCCACCCGTCGCAACTCCACTCCTCCTTCCCCGGCCAACGGTTTGATGATCTCCACCACCCTGGCCGCCAGGGCACTCTGGGCATCGGCCCCGGAAGATTGTTTGGCCACCCGGATCAAGATTTCCTCCGGGGAGCCAAATTCCTGGATGGAGACATCGCCCAGGGTCAACTGGGCCAAAGCGGTGCGCAGGTGATCCATGGGGGGTGGTTTGACAAAACGGACCTGTACCAGGGTGCCTCCAGAAAAATCAATGCCCAGGTTCAGCCCTTGTACCACCAGCGAAATAATGCTCAACACAGTCAGCAATCCCGACAAGGAAAAGGCGATGATCTGGGATCGGTGACAGACAAAATCAAATCGGGTATTGGTGTGAATCAGTTCCATGACAACGTTCCTTTTGGGCCGATGGCGGGTGGGGCGCGGGTCTTAACGAGACGCGCCCCGGCACACGGCGGTTAAACGCTCAATTTTTTTACATGCCGACCCTGCAACAGCATATCCAGCACCACCCGCGTCACAAAAACGGCGGTATACATGGAGATGACCAGGCCAACGGAAAGGGTGACGGCAAACCCGCGCACCGGTCCGGTACCAAATATGTAGAGGACGATTCCGGTGATCAGCGTGGTGATATGCGAGTCCAGAATGGTGGCAAAGGCCCTGGAATAGCCATGGTCGATGGCTGCCAATGGGGTCTTGCCCAGGCGCAACTCTTCGCGGATACGCTCAAAGATCAGGACATTGGCATCCACCGACATACCCATCAGCAATACCGCCCCGGCAATGCCAGGCATGGTCAGAGTGGCCTGCAGCATGGCCAGGGCGGCCATCAGCATGAGCACGTTGAGCATCACGGCCATATTGGCCAACCAACCGAATCCCTTGTAATAAATCCCCATGAACAACAACACCATGGCACCACCAATCAGGATGGATGCCAATCCCTGATCCACGGAGTCCCGCCCCAGGGTGGGACCAACCGTGCGTTCTTCGACAATTTTGACCGGAGCAGGCAGCGCGCCCGCCCGCAGAATGATGGCCAGGTCGTGCGACTCTTCCGTGGTAAAACTGCCACTGATCTGGGCACGTCCCCCCTCAATCTTTTCCCGGATGACCGGTGCCGAAAAAACGACATTGTCCAACACAATCGCCATCCGTTCCCCCACATGTTCGCCGGTCAGTTGGGCAAACTTGCGATCGCCCTGGCGATTGAAGGTGATGGAGACGTAGGGTTCATTATACTGGGTGAAATTGACGCGGGCATCGGTCAACAAATCGCCAGAGATGACCGTGCGTTTTTTCAGCAGATAGGGTTGACGACTCTTCTGCCCGGATTCCCGGTTGCTGTACAGCAGTATATCTCCCGGTGGGACGCGCCCCGCCAGGGCACCGGAGAGATCGCCCTTTTAATCCACCATCTTGAACTCCAACCGGGCTGTGCGGCCGATCAGGGCCTTGGCCCGGGTCGGATCGGTCAGTCCGGGCAACTGGATCAGGATCCGATCCTCCCCCTGCTTTTGGATCGTCGGTTCGGTGACGCCAAATTGATCCACGCGGGAACGGATGGTCTGGATGGACTGTTCCATGGCAAACCGCCGAATCTCTTTCTGTTCCTTCTCCTTGATGGTCATCCTCAACCGTTTGGTGGCGGGTTCTTCCACCATCTGCACGGTGGGCAAATCCTTTTCCAATAGTTGCCGCACCTTGGGGGAATCCCCACTGTCGGCCAGTTGGATCACCACGGCATCGATCCCCTCTCTCTCGGCACTCTGGTAGTGCAGATGCTCCTTGCGCAGGGAGACCCGTACCTCGTCCACCAGATTTTCGGCGGTCTGTTCGACGGCCTTGTCGGTTTCGACCGAGAGCAGCAGATACAATCCACCTTGCAGGTCCAGCCCCTGGGAAATGATCCGATTGGGCAGCCAGGACGGCCACCAGGTGGGGGTGCCCCGGTAGATGCTGGGAAAGACATACAGCAATGAAATCAGTACTGTGAACAGTACAATGCCGGGTTTCCATAAGGGTACTTGTCGCATGTCGTCAACCTTGACTTTCTTCCGTCGTACTGGGTTTATCCTTGTCCAACGAGACGTTGGCCTTGGCCGTTACCTCAATCACGCTGGTGCGGCGGACACGGAGGCGCACGGGACGGAAGGTCCGGTTGCCCACCTCGACATCGCCCACTTCCAACAGGATCACCTCCTCCTCGACCCGATGAATCCGGCCCACCAACCCGCCGTTGGTCACCACCGAATCGCCCCGGCCCAGGTTGGCCACCATCTCCTTGTGTGCCTTGGCCTGTTTTTGCTGCGGGCGGATCAGAAAAAAGTAAAAGATGGCAAACAGGGCAACCATGAAAATGATATTGCCCATGGCCGCCTCCGGTCCCGCCGGGCCGGCGGCATGGGCGGTGCTGATCAGATTAAACATCCTATTTATCTCCAAAACGCGACTGGTCTATCATGGGGGATGCCAAAGACCGGGAGCAGACACGCCTCTGGCCCGAATCCGTCGGCCAGTGTACGCAACAGACTCCGGGTTGCACCCGTCTTTGTCTGGGACGACGAACAAACCGATCGGCCCAGCCATTCCAAGTCAGTGACGCTAGGACAGCGCAACTTGATTGTAAAGGATTTTAATAGCGTCCCGATCAATTTGACCCTCAATCGTGCGAAATCGACTGGCGACTGGAAAAATCGCGACGAAATCCTGCAAACCGATCTTGTTGAATGGCCGCGCGCATATCGGCCATCAGTTGCAGATAATAGTGCAGATTGTGCAACGACATCAACCGCAAACCGGTTATTTCCTTGTTGCGGAATAAATGGTGCAGATAGGCTCGACTGTAGTGTCGGCAGGTTTCACAGCCGCACGCCGCATCAATCGGTTGGGGATCGTCACGAAACCGGGCCTGTTTGATGTTCATGGGACCATATTGGGTCAACAATTGACCGTTGCGGGCGTTGCGGGTGGGCAATACGCAGTCGAACATATCCAGGCCAGCCCCCACGGCCTCGACCAGATCCGCCGGCTTGCCCACCCCCATCAGGTAGCGGGGTTGGTGGTTGGGCAGGAGTCCAGGGGCATAAGAGAGGACCTCCTCCATCCGTTCCTTGGGTTCGCCCACGGAGAGTCCACCGAGGGCATAGCCGTCAAACCCCATTTCCACCAGCCCTTCTGCCGATTCACGACGCAGATCCGCCTCCATCCCCCCCTGCACAATGCCAAAGAGGGCCTGTCCACCCGCCGGGTTGCGGGCATCGAGCGAGCGGCGCGCCCAACGCAGAGAAAGCCGCAAGGATTGAACCAGATAGGATCGATCCGCCGGGTAGGGGGGGCATTCGTCCAATTGCATCATGATGTCCGACCCCAGTGCCTCCTGTATTTGAATGGCGATTTCCGGACTCAAAAAGAGGGCGGAACCGTCCAGATGGGAGCGAAAGGTGACCCCTTCCTCGCGGATGCGCCGGGTGGCCCCCAGGCTGAACACCTGATAGCCCCCGGAGTCGGTCAGGATGGGGCCGGACCAGCTCATGAACCGATGCAAACCGCCCAGTTGGGCGATGACCGCATGACCCGGACGCAAAAACAGGTGGTAGGTGTTGCCCAGAATGATTTGCGCGCCCACCGCGTTCAGATCCGCCGAGGAGAGGGTTTTGACGGTCGCTGCGGTGCCGACAGGCATAAAAATGGGGGTCTCCACCGTGCCATGGAGGGTATGAAAACGACCACGCCGGGCACCACAGGGATCGGTGTGCAGCAACTCAAAAAAAGGGGAGGGGAGGGTCATCGTTTTTCCTGTGGAAAGAGCAGCATGGCATCCCCATAGGAATAAAACCGGTAGCCATGGGTGATGGCATGGGCATAATCCCGTTCGAGTCGTCGTTGGCCAACCAGGGCGGCGACCAGCATCAACAGGGTGGATCGGGGCAGATGAAAGTTGGTGATCAGGCCATCGACTGTTCGCAATCGGTATCCCGGCAGGATGAACAGATCGGTCTCACCGGCAAAGGGTTGGACCCGCCCGCTGGGCCGTGCGGCGGTCTCCAGCACCCGCAACGCCGTGGTGCCCACCGCGATAACCCGGCCGTGACGGGCCTGGGTGGCCTGAATCAGTCGGGCCGTCCGGTGGGAGAGAAAACACCGCTCCCGGTGCATCCGATGTTGGGAGAGCCTCTCTTCCCGCACGGGTTGGAAGGTGCCCGGACCGACATGCAGGGTGACCGTGGCCGTGCGGATACCCCGCGCCCGGAGGCGGGCCAGGAGCGGTTGGGTAAAATGGAGGCCAGCGGTCGGGGCGGCCACGGCACCCGGATGGCGGGCAAAGACCGTTTGATAGCGGTGTTGATCCTCTTCGGGGTTGGAACCGGTGATATAGGGGGGCAACGGCAGTCGGCCATAATGCTGGATGGCCTCCGCCACCTCTCCCCGTTCCACGTGCAGTTGCACGCGGAAGCCGGTGCCCAGGCGATCCAGAAAGGTGACATGAAAATCGGGTGCAATGGCGATGGAGAGGCCCATGGCGATTTTTTTGTGGCTGTTGGCCATGGCCTCCCACTGCCCAGCCTCCGGCAGGGGTTGGATGAGCAAAATTTCGATACGACCGCCGGTTGGTTTGGTGGCCAAAAAGCGGGCGGGGATGACGCGGGTATCGTTCAATACCAGCAAATCACCCGGTCGCAACCAGTCGGGCAGACGGCGAAACACCTGGTCCTGTATGGCATGGGGCAGACTGACCAACAGGCGCGCCCGGTCGCGGGTCTCCGCCGGACGCTGGGCAATCCGCTCCGTGGGCAATACATAATCAAAGTGGCTGAGCCGCAGGGCGGTGGAGGGAGAATGCAATGGCATGACGCCGACTAAAACAGGTGAAACATTTTGGCAAACATGCCCGTGACCGACAATGCGGAAAAGAGAAGGGCAAAGCTGAAAAGACGGACAATCAGGGTCCGATTTTCGCGCAAACCGGCATCTATCTTGACATCAATACGTTCCAACAGCTTGTCCAGTTTGGCATCAATCTGCTCGAACCGTTTATCCACCTGCTCGAACCGTTTATCCACCTGCTCGAACCGTTTATCCACCTGCTCGAACCGTTTGTCTACCAGTTCAAACCGTTTATCCACATCTTTTCTGAAATCCAGGATGTCGGTATTGACCCGATCAATCTGCCGTTGCAACGAATCGTTTATATGAGCAACCTGCTGCTGCATCCGGCCTTCCAACTGAGCAACCTGCTGCTGCATCCGGTCTTCCAACTGCGCAACCTGCTGCTGCATCCGGTCTTCCAACTGCGCAACCTGCCGCTCGATTTTGTTGTCCAACTGCTCGATTTTGTTGTCCAATCGCTCGATTTTGTTGTCCAATCGCTCGATTTTGTTGTCCAACAGCTCGATTTTGTTGTCCAACTGCGCAATCTGCCGTTGCACTTTATCGTCCAACTGCGCAATCTGCCGTTGCATTTTATCGTCCAACTGCGCAATCTGCAGTTGCACATAGTCGAAGCGCGCCTCAAAATATTTGGAGGTCGGAATAATGTTGGTCACCAACACATCCATGGTCTTTTGATCCAGGGTGATGTCGGGCGGACTGTCCGTTTCGGTGGCGGTCGGAGTGGCGGTCATTGGCATGCTCTGAATGAAAGAAAAAACCCAGCCTGTAAGTATACGCCCTTTTTTCGCAGGATGCAAAAAATCCAAAATCCACCACCTGATTTTCGGACAAGGGGGTGTTGGACGAAAATCCGCCGTTTTTTCAAAAAAGAGACCGGATCAACCGACTTTTTTGCCGATTCCAACCGTCCATCGGGTGCGGACCGATCAGAACCCTATCAAAATGCTGATTTTCGGTCAATCCGGGCCAAGGGGCCACGTTGCCATCGTCAGATGACCCTTTCCATCCAAAATTTTGATGGCCGCGCATCTCCTACGGGGCCTGGGCCAAAGCCAAAATACGCTGACGTGCGGTGATCAGCAAGTTGGCAGACGGGTGACCACCAGACAGGCGCATGAACAGTTGTCCAGCATGTTTTATCACTCTTCCCGCGATGTTGATAA
>CAIWLA010000246.1 GCA_903913345.1 uncultured Magnetococcales bacterium
CATGTCCAGCCGGTCTTTTGCACCAAAATTGCCTCTCGCCTGGTACGCACCTACAGCGGTTATCACGGATTGAAAGATTTGGTCCGCGAGTTGCGGGGCATCGAAATGGACAAACAACAACAATCTTCCTACTGGGGAGTGGATACCCTCTCCTCGCAGCAGATTCAATATGTGCGCTCGGATGTGATCCATTTGGTGGCCCTGAAAGAGGCCCTGGAGGCGATGCTGGAACGGGAGGGTCGCCTGGAGATCGCCCGCACCTGCATGAACTTTTTACCCACACGGGTCATCCTGGATCTGGCAGGATGGGAGTCCGAGGATATTTTTGCCCACTCCTGATTCCGGCCAGAGGGCCGTCATGGAATTGGCGGGCACCACGGCTCTGGTCACCGGAGCCGGGCAGCGGATCGGGGCCGCCTGTGCCGAGGCTCTGGCCCTGGCCGGTGCCCAGGTGGCCATCCACACCCACCGTTCCCACACAATGGCCGGGGAGTGCTGCGCCACCATCCGTCGGCAGGGCGGCAGGGCGGAGATCTTTGCCGCCGATCTCTCCGATGGCCAGCAGGCCGTTCAATTGATGGAACAGGTGACCGCCCGCCTGGGAAGGGTGGATATTCTGGTCAACAATGCCGCTGTCTTTCAGCCAGGCCATCTGCGTGACACCCCGTTGACCGCCTGGCAGGCGGTAATGGCGATCAATCTGACCGCCCCTTTTTTGCTGATGCAGGCCTTTGCCCGTGGCCTGGCCCCCTCTGGAGCGGGAGTGATCATCAATCTGATCGACCAGCGCGTTGCCCGACCCCGTCCGGGACATCTGGCCTACACCGTTGCCAAGGAGGCGTTGTGGACCCTCACCCGCATTACGGCTGTGGAGCTGGCCCCCACCATTCGGGTCAACGCCATCGCCCCCGGTCCCATTCTGCCCGCAGCGGGGATGGCGGGTGAGGCATTCCAGCGGGTGGCGGCCGCCACCCCCCTGGGACGGGCGGGATCGCCCCAGGATATTGTCGATACGTTGCTTTTTCTCGTGCGGCACCCCTTCATCACCGGCGAGATGATTTTTGTCGATGGTGGCGAACATCTCTGACACCGAGTCATACCATGAACCACACCCTGCCTCCGACTGCCGTCCCTCCCCGCCTCGACCGGATCAAGATCCAGGATCTGCGGGTGCGTTGTGTCATTGGTATCCAGGAGTGGGAACGCGACATTCTCCAGGAGGTACGGATCACCGTCGTCCTGCACCTGACTCTGGCCTCGGCGGGCCGCAGCGACCGCATCGAAGAGACGCTCAACTATAAAACCCTGAGCAAGGCCATCATTGCCCTGACCGAGCAGTCCCGTTTTTTTCTCGTCGAGGCCCTGGCCGAACGCATTGCCGAGTTGTGTCTGGCGGATCTGCGGGTATACCGGGTCAAGGTGACGGTGGAAAAACCGGGGGCGTTGCGTTTTGCCCGTTCGGTGGGGGTGACGATCCAGCGCAGTCGTCCACCGGTTGAGAATAAAGAACCCTAGCGATGTCGATCACATCGCCCATACTGATCGCCTTTGGCTCCAATATTGATCCGTTGGCCAACCTGTGGCACGGTCTGTGGCGTCTCCATACGGAAATCGGCCTGTGTGCCATCTCGACGGTCTATCGTACCCCGGCTCTGCCCGACCCGGAGGCACGCGGACCCAGCCCGGATTTTCTCAATGGTGCCGTGCGGGTGGAGACTTTATACGACCCTTTGACTTTGAAGAAGGTGTTGCGTAACATTGAAATCGCGTTGCACCGGGTGCGCAGCCCATGGCACCATGCACCCCGCACCCTGGATCTGGACATTGCCCTGATGGGGCATTGCACCCTCCAAACGGAGGCGTTGATTCTGCCCGATCCCGATATTCTGCACCGCCCTTTTTTGGCCATCCCGTTGGCAGAATTGGCACCCCATTATCTGCATCCGGTGGCCAGAGTCCCTTTATCGCAGATCGCCACCCGATTTCCTGACCGCTTGACGGTGGATGAGGCGGCCACCGCCCTGCTCCAGTCGATCATGCAAGGACGGGAAGAATGGCGTTTTCCCTGAACTTCGATCGCCGACACGCGCCAGGTACACGGATGAACCAATCCATTACCCCGACCCTCCCGGTTTAAAGCACCCAGAAAAAAAAAGCTTCCCTTCCAAAGGAAATTCTTGTAAGGTATCGGAGTCAGGTTTTTCGTTCAGTTTTACGGGGAGAATCAATCAATGAAAATTGCGAAGAAATTATTAATTCTTGCGGTGTGTGCGGCCTATTCCGCGCTGCCGATCTGTATTCCCACCCAGGCCATGGCCGCCGCAGGAGAAGAGGGTACCAGTAGTGCCAGTGGCAGCGGGGGCGGCGCAAGCGGAGGCGGAGGCGGGGCCGGAGGCGGAGGCGCAGGGGGTGGAGCCGGAGGCGGCGCAGGAGGTGGCGCAGGTGCCGGAGGTGGGGCAGGAGCGGGGGCCGGAGGCGGCGCAGGGGCAGGTGCCGGGGCAGGTGCAGGTGCCGGGGCCGGAGCCGCCGGGGCCGGTGCGGGTGCTGCGACAGGGGCCGCTGGAGCCGCCGCAGGGGCCGCAGGGGCTGCTGCCGGAGCCGCCGGAGTCGCCGGAGCCGTAGGAGCCGCTGTGGGGGCCGTTGGCTTGGGGGCCGTTGCCGTTGGGGCCGTTGCCGTTGCCGCTGTGGCATCGGTTGCCGCTGCCGCCGCTGGGAATAATGAGGCCAGCACGAGCACCACTGGAACCACCGGAACCACCGGAACCACCGGAACCA